>NZ_JBMMUC010000019.1:0-110373 GCF_049257175.1 Pseudoalteromonas mucoides | reverse complement strand
TTGCCTATTGGTGCGAATACATTTTAGGGCGAGGTAGCTCCTCAATAAAGCCCGTATATAAGCGCGCATCTATACTTGTTTTAAAGATAGTTTTTGTTGATTTACTTAGGGAGTCCATATAAGTACCTAGCCCCTATAACCTCGTATCTATGTTAATTCCCTAATCGCTCTACTGATCCCATCTAAACTCAGTGGGTACATTCGGTTATCCATTAGCTGTTTTATAAAATCAATGGATTGATAGTAACGCCAGTGTTCAACCGGTTGTGGGTTGAGCCACGCGACTTTATCAAAGTGATTAGTGATTCGTGCAAGCCATGTGCTGCCGGGCTCTTCGTTGTAGTGCTCTACAGAGCCGCCGGGGTAGGCGATTTCATAGGGGCCCATGGTGGCGTCGCCAACAAATATCACTTTATAGTCGCTGGTGAACTTGTTGATTAACGTCATGGTGTCAATGACGTTTGCATGACGGCGTTGGTTATCTTGCCAAACATGTTCGTATAAACAGTTATGAAAGTAGTAAAACTCCAAGTGTTTAAACTCGCTATGAGCAGCGCTAAAAAGCTCTTCGCAGGTGTGAATGTAATCATCCATTGAACCGCCAATATCAAATAGCATCAACACTTTTACCGCGTTGTGGCGCTCTGGAGCCATTTTTACATCCAGCATACCGCCTTGTTTGGCTGTAGCACGGATGGTCTCGTTTAAATCTAAGGTGTCGCTTGCGCCCGTACGGGCAAATTTACGTAGCTTTTTAAGGGCAAGTTTTATGGTGCGTGAGCCGATTTCACGATCTGAATCTAAATTACGGTATTCACGCTTATCCCACACTTTTACCGCACGGCGATTACGATTACCGTCTTGGCCGATGCGCACGCCCTCTGGGTTATAGCCATACGCGCCAAAGGGTGATGTACCACCGGTGCCGACCCATTTACTCCCCCCAGCGTGGCGCTTTTGTTGCTCTTCTAAGCGCTCTTTTAGGGTTTTCATTAGTTCATCAAGGCCGCCCATGGCTTTGAGTTGGGCTTTTTCTTCATCGCTTAAATGCTTTTCAAACTCTTTGCGCAGCCAATCATTGGGTAAGTCATGTTGCTGCTTTAAGCTTTCGAGTAAGTCGAGGTCGGCAATGCCGCTAAAGTAATCAGCAAAGGCTTTATCAAAACGGTCGAAGTGAGTTTCGTCTTTAACCATAATGGTACGGGCTAAATAGTAAAAGCCGTCAACATCGGCAAATACCGCGCCTTTTTTTAGTGCGTTGATTAAATCAAGCAGCTCGCGCATGCTCACAGGTAAGCGGTATTCGCGCAGTTTGAAGAAAAACGCAATCAACATCTTAACGGCGGCTCATAAAGGCTAATTTTTCGATTAGGCTGATGTCTTGCTCATTTTTTAATAGCGCACCAAACATCGGCATCAAACCGCCCTTTTGGCTTTTGTCATGCAAGGTCTTCGCATCGATATCTTCGGCCATTAATAGTTTAAGCCAATCAAGTAGTTCACTGGTAGATGGCTTTTTCTTAATGCCGTTAACTTCACGTAGGCCAAAAAATACTTCAAGCGCTTGGCGTACTAAATCTTGTTTTACATCGGGGTGATGTACATCAACAATTTGCTGCATTTCGTCACTTGATGGAAAGTCAATGTAATGGAAAAAGCAGCGACGTAAAAATGCGTCCGGTAGCTCTTTTTCGTTATTTGAGGTGATGATCACAATAGGGCGCTGCTTTGCAATTACGCGTTCGCCAGTTTCATATACATGAAACTCCATTTTATCGAGCTCTAGCAGTAGATCGTTAGGGAACTCAATGTCGGCTTTGTCTATTTCATCAATCAATAATACCGGGCGTTTATTATTCTCTTCGCCATAGGTAAAGGCTTGCCAAAGCTTACCTTTAACAATGTAATTGCCGATGTCGTGCACTCGCTCATCACCGAGTTGGCTATCACGTAGACGTGACACCGCATCGTACTCGTATAAGCCTTGCTGTGCTTTGGTGGTCGATTTGATATGCCATTGTATAAGTGTGGTGTCTAAACTTTTCGCCAGCTCTTCGGCCAGCATGGTTTTACCTGTGCCAGGCTCGCCTTTTATTAACAGTGGCTTTTCTAGCAAAATAGCCGCATTAACCGCTTGTTTTAACGAGTTACTTGCGATGTAGTTATCAGTAGAATTAAATTGCACGTAAATACCTATCTGGTCTGAGCAGTGTTATTTTTAACATGATGCCATAACTATTCGGCATCGCCAAGATAAGCAAAGCGGGGAATTATTTGACCGTCTTTTTTCACAGTTTCTAAAAACATACTCAATGGGCGTGCCCAAATGCCATACTCGCCATAGAGGGCTTGGTAAATCACCAGTTGCTCTTCGGTTTCACTATGGGTGGCAACATGGAGCACTTTATATTGCGGGCCTTTATAGTGTTGGTATAAACCTGATTTGAGGGAAAGTGGTTTTATTGCTGTAGTCATGTTTTGATCTCTTGTATAATTTGCGCTTGCACTTTTAATGCTAACTAATTTGCCACTATTATGAACTATATACCGTTAGATGATTACAAAAAAGCGTGGGTTTTTCGCCACCAAGATGCGCCCGTATCAGAGCAAGACCTTGCTTTAATAAAACCCATGAGTCATGAACGTGCAGCTGTACTTTGGAGCACGATGGTGAGCCGAGAGCATGATCACCCAGACTTTTTTGACAAAACCGATTGGTGTGGCAAAGATGAAAACTTTACTCAAACAGTTCACTGGGAAGCTGCATGGGAAGAAGGAGCAGAGCAGCCGCCTGAAGAGATTTTAGCGCACTTAGATTGGCAAGCTAACACTACCGTGTATTTTTGTATGGCGCGAGATAACATTATTGAAACCAGTTTTGCGGTTTTTAAGCGTAACTGGCAAAACTTTATGTTTTTAGCCGATGGCAGCTTATTACTTGGTAAAAAACGTGATGCGGTTGTGCAGTTTTTAGAAAGCGGTGATGCAAAGCTGGGTAATAAGCCTGCTTAGACGCTTAAAAAGCAGTCAATACTATGCTATAAAATAGACATCTAGGAGTATTGAGTAGAAGCGTTGACTGCGAGTAACCCAGAACAACAAGTTGATATTTGGCAATCTGATGCACAACGTGTGTTATATGCTCAATTATGCAATGCGTTTTATGCTCGGGAAATAACACGGTTAGTCGCTGAGCCAAGTGAAACACGCTTACGCGCTCTACTAAAAAGCTTACCTTATTATATCGAACGTGCAGCTACCCGAGTGGTGAATGGCCAAGTGCCTTTTGTGCTTGATCCGCAAAATGGTAGTTGGCTAAACAAACAAAAAGCGAAGCAACCAAATCAAGACGATCTCGCTGACTTTTATTCTCGGTATAAAAAGTTAGGCTTAATTGTGCCGTTATTGCTAGAAAACGCCAATCAAACTAGGGTAGCAATAGACAGCATCGACCAAGTAAGCGACAATAAACTTCATTGTAATGAGCATGGTTGGTTTGATTGCCAAGGTAAGTCGCTTGAAGGGCACACCGCGCAGCTACTAAAACCAACAAAAGCAACAATGGCTGCGGCTTGTTGTGGCCACCAGTGGCGCTTTAATAAGCGATGTGCGCCGCGTGTGTTGTCGTTAAGAGAAATGCTGCTAGCCAGCAGTATTAACTGGCGTAATTTGAAGCGTCCTCATATTCAGTAAAACTTAATATCAGTTGCCTTCTAATATGTATTTTAATTTAAACTGATAAAGCAACAACCAAGGAGTGTTTAATGCGGCTGTTTCAATTCACGCTACTTTGTTTAGCGTTGTTTGTACAATACCGATTGTGGTTTGGTCACAATGGTGTGCAAGATTATAGTCGGTTAAAATCAGCGGTTACTTCCCACCAAGATACCAATGCCAATTTAATAAAGCGTAATAAAGTACTTAAAGCTGATATTGAAGACTTAAAGTTAGGTCAAGAAGGCGTTGAAGAGCGCGCTCGTAACGAATTAGGAATGATCAAACCAGGTGAGACATTTATCCGTGTATTACCTGGGCAACAACATAATGAAAAATAAACCTACAATAATAGCAATTGTCCCCGCTGCCGGTGTCGGCAGTCGAATGAAGCACAATGGTCCAAAGCAGTATATTTCACTGGCAGGTAAAACTATTTTAGAGCACACGCTAGCTAAATTGTCAGCACTCTTGCAGCTTGAAAAAATTATCGTGGTGGTTAGCGATGATGACCCTTATTATGCACAAATACCAAACATTGATAGTCGAGTTGAGCGTGCCAGTGGGGGCAAAGAACGTGCTGACTCTGTTTTAAACGGTTTGTTGGCACTTGCCGATAATCCACCTGATTGGGTACTGGTTCATGATGCGGCGAGACCATTAGTGAATATTGCAGATGTCGATAGCTTAATACAGCAGTGTCTTAGTGCTGATGAGGGGGGAATTTTAGCCGCCAAAGTAAAAGACACGATAAAGCGTGGCGATACCCACAGTGAGCAAACCGTACCACGGGATGATTTATGGCAGGCATTGACGCCACAGTTTTTTAAATACCATGATTTAACCGATGCGTTACAACAAGCTTTGGCACAAAATGTGACAATTACCGATGAAGCATCAGCAATTGAATGGGCACAAAAGCCTGTGAAGTTGGTGCCTGGACGCAGCGATAATATAAAAATAACCACGCCCGAAGATTTAGATTTAGCCCACTTTTTACTCCAAAAACAACACAGCGAGAACGCATCATGATTAGAATTGGCCATGGCTTTGATGTTCATAAATTTGGCGGCGAAGGCCCGCTAACTATCTGTGGTGAAAAAATAGCTTACCCACAAGGGTTTTTAGCTCATTCAGACGGTGATGTGGCGATTCATGCATTATGCGATGCTATTTTAGGTTCGCTTGCGATGGGTGATATCGGTAAACATTTCCCAGATACCGCCAGCGAATATGAAAATATCGACAGTCGTATTTTATTACGCCATGTAGTTGATTTAGCTAAGCAGCAAGGTTACGTACTCGGTAATGCAGATGTCACTATTGTAGCTCAAGCGCCAAAAATGTTGCCTCATATACAAGCTATGCGTGAAAACTTAGCCGCCGATTTAAAAGCCGAGCTTAGCCAAGTGAATGTTAAAGCCACCACCACAGAAAAGCTGGGTTTTGAAGGACGTAAAGAAGGCATTTCAAGCCATGCGGTTGTGATCATGAGTAAGCTCTCAGTATGAGTGAATTAAATTATTTGTATGGTAAGCCATTATCTCAAGCGGATTTTAAAACCACGGCTGAAGATTTCATGGTTGATGAAGACCTTGGTATTGAATTTACTGGTAATGGTGAACATGTATGTTTGCAAGTCGTAAAAAAAGGCGAAAACACCCAATACGTTGCTAAGTTATTGGCGCAAAAAGCGGGGATTTCGCCTCGTGATGTCAGTTACGCTGGTATGAAAGATCGCCACGGCGTGTGTAGCCAATGGTTTAGCGTGCCAGTACCAATAAAAAAAGAGATTGATTTTACCGAGCTTAATAGCGACTCGGTGTTTATTGTTTCTCAGCAGCGACATAACCGTAAACTACGTACGGGGTGCCATAGGGGTAATAAATTTACAATTACTCTGCGAAATGTCACACAGCCGTTAGATATTCTTTGTAGAATTAATGCCGTTCGTGCTGGCGTTCCTAACTATTTTGGTGAACAACGTTTTGGCCATGGCGGGCATAACCTCGATATGGCAAAGCGCATGTTTGCTGGCGAGCGTATTCGTGATAAAAAATTACGTGGCTTGGTTATTTCAGCGGCTCGCTCCTATGTGTTTAATCAAATCGTTAATTTACGTGTTGCCGAGCATGGCCTAGCTAAAACCATGCATCGTGAAGTGTTTATGCTCAGTGGCAGTAACGCCTTTTTTGAAGACGCCATCAGCGATGAAAATATTGCTCGGCTTGCCTCTGGCGATATTATGATGTCGGCACCTATGGTAGGTAAAAGCGAGAAAGGCTTAACAGAGCAAGAGAAAAAATGGCTAGAACCGTATCACGAGTGGTGTGAAGGGCTTGGTGAGCTGGGCCTTAAAAACGAACGTAGAATGTTGCGCTTAATACCACAAGATTTAGCGGTAGAAACAATTGATGAAACCACGATAAAATTAAGCTTTGGTTTGCCTAAAGGCACCTTTGCAACCGCGCTGTTACGTGAGCTGGTGGATTACACCGATGCGAGCCCAAAATTACACAAAGAGAAGGACGCGTAAATGAAAATTTTATTGAGTAATGATGATGGTGTAAACGCGAAGGGAATTGCAGTGCTTTATCAAGCACTCACCCAGATTGCAGATGTCACCCTCGTTGCTCCTGATCGTAATTGTAGTGGCGCAAGTAATTCTTTAACGCTGATGAACCCTCTGCGTGCGACCAAGCTTGAAAATGGTTTTATATCAGTAAACGGCACACCAACAGATTGCGTGCATTTAGGTGTTAATGAGTTGCTAGATGAAAAGCCAGACTTAGTTGTTGCGGGTATAAACCATGGCGCTAATTTAGGTGATGATACACTTTATTCTGGTACGGTTGCTGCTGCTACCGAAGGTCGTCATTTAGGCTTGCCTGCTGTGGCTGTATCCCTATGCTCAAAAGAAGGTAATTACTTTGAAACCGCGGCTGCGGTGGCTGTTAGTATTATCAAAGAGCTCACTTCGCATCCATTACCAAAAGATCAAATTATAAATATTAATGTACCAGATATTCCATTGAGTGAACTAAAAGGTGTTCAGGTAACCCGCTTAGGTGCTCGCCACAAAGCTGAAACTATGACCAAGCAACAAGACCCATGGGGCCGCGATATTTTTTGGTATGGTACGTTAGGTGCAGAAAGCGATGCCGGTAATGGCACAGATTTTTATGCCATCAATAATGGGTATGCATCAGTCACACCTTTAAGTGTTGATATGACCGCTAAAGAAAGCATACAAGCGGTTGGCGATTGGCTTAAAACAATGGAGATCAATGGTGCTGTCTAATTATACTCGCAGTGCTCAGGCTCTGGCTGATTTATTAGCGCGAGAAGGGGTTGAGGATAAGCAGGTTCTTAGTGCGATTGCGACTATTCCTAGGCATATCTTTATCGACGACGTACTAAAGCACAAGGCATATCAAAATACGGCGTTACCCATAGGGCAGGGGCAAACTATTTCACAGCCCTATATTGTTGCGCGTATGACTGAGCTACTGCGTTTAGCTGGAGTTCGTGATAAAGTTCTTGAAATTGGTACGGGGTCGGGTTATCAAACTGCAGTATTGGCTAAAAACTTTACAAAAGTATGTTCAGTTGAACGTATAAAGGCGCTGCAATGGCAAGCTAAACGGCGTTTACATAAGCTTGATTTATACAATGTAACAATGAAACACGGAGATGGCTGGCAAGGCTGGCAATCACAGGCTCCGTTTGAAGGGATTATTGTAACCGCAGCTGCATCACACGTTCCACAAGCATTACTCGAGCAACTTGCCGACGGAGGAGTAATGATCGCCCCAATTGGCAATGACCAACAGCAACTAATTATGGTTGTTAGAGAAGATAATAAATTTACCCAACATGTAATTGCACCAGTGAGATTTGTTCCACTCGTCCCTGGTGATATTGAATAGGAAGTCACTTTGAAATTGTTTACTAAGTTATACGATATGGCATTAGTGTGGGCAAAACATCGCCATGCAGAGCGTTATTTAGCCGGAATGAGCTTTGCGGAGTCCGTTATTTTCCCCGTACCACCCGATGTAATGTTAGCACCTATGGCACTTGCGCAACCTAGCAAAGCTTGGCGTTTTGCCAGCTTTACTACGATTGCATCTGTGATTGGTGGTGTTTTGGGTTATTTGTTGGGGTTTTGGTTATTTGAACCTGTGGTTGAACCGCTTATTAACCAAATGGGTTGGCAAGACAAGTTTGATATCGCCCTTGAGTGGTTTAAAAACTACGGTGTTTGGGTGGTGTTTTTGGCTGGTTTCTCACCCATTCCCTATAAAGTGTTCACCATAGGTGCGGGGCTTTTACATATGGCCTTTTTACCATTTTTACTGGCATCTGCAGTAGGACGTGGTGCCCGGTTCTTTTTAGTGGCGGCGCTAATGAAGTGGGGTGGTGTGAAAATGGAGCAAAAATTACGTCAATACGTTGAAGCACTTGGCTGGGGCTTAGTCATTTTAATCGTCGTTGCTTACTTTTTATTACGTTAACCGCTAAAAGTTACAACTTTTGAAATTAAGGGTAAAGCACTATGAATAAACAATATGTGTTCTATGTTACTTTATTTATGAGTGTTTTGCTCAGCGCTTGCTCTTCCCGCCAAGCCCCTGCACCTGTTAGTAGTTTGGATACAAGTGTTAAACCATACATCAGCAGAATAAATATAAATGGGGACAAGTACACCGTTAAAAAAGGAGATACGCTTTACTCTATAGCATTTAGTGCCCGCCAAGATTTTCGAACATTAGCAAAAAATAATGCTATACCAGCCCCTTACATTATTCATCCTGGTCAAGTGATCTCTTTTATTCGTGTTACAGAAAAAAATAAAAAGCAGGAAAAATATACGAATTCGAGCAAAAAGTCTACAAAATTGAAACTAAAAAATAACAAAAAATTAAAAAAAGAGCTTGATCAGCCAAAACAACGAGAGTATGTTCAAAAACAAGCCAGTAAAAAAGTTAGTAATACTAGTCAGTTAAACCCAAGAAAGGTACGTTGGTTTTGGCCTGCTAAAGGTAAAGTAACACAACGTTTTTCGACTAGAGAAAATGGCTATAAAGGGCTACAAATTACTAACAAAAAAGGGTCGTCTGTTTTAGCAGCAGCACAAGGGACCGTGGTATATGCGGGTAACGCACTTCGAGGATATGGTAATTTAATCATTTTGAAACATAATGATGATTATCTTAGTGCTTATGCACACAATTCGAAGCTGTTAGTTAAAGAGAAACAGAATGTGAAAGCAGGGCAAAAAATAGCAGAGATTGGCAGTTCAGATTCTGATGTTACGGCATTGCGTTTTGAGATCCGTTATAGAGGAAAAGCTGTTAATCCCCAAAAATACTTGCCTTAGCTATCGGGTATTGACACCAGTGATTGAATAATCACTTATTTGCTTGAGGGTACGCTAATGGGTAACACAGCAAAAGTAGAAAAAACGAAGTCCGCGGCTGATGAAAAATTTGATGATGTGGTAGTTGAAGAAGCTACAGCATTATTAGAGGAAGTCGATAAAGAAGATGATATATTCGCTAAAGAGGAGGTAACCAAAAATTTAGACGCCACTCAATTGTATTTAGGTGAAATTGGATTCTCTCCTTTATTGAGTGCTGAAGAAGAAGTGTTTTTTGCCCGCAAAGCGTTAAAAGGCTGTGAAGCATCCCGCAAACGCATGATTGAAAGTAACCTACGTTTAGTTGTAAAAATTGCCCGTCGCTATAATAATCGTGGTCTTGCATTACTTGATTTAATTGAAGAAGGTAATTTAGGACTTATTCGCGCGGTTGAAAAATTTGACCCAGAACGTGGTTTTAGATTCTCAACCTATGCTACTTGGTGGATCCGTCAAACCATTGAGCGTGCGATTATGAATCAAACGCGTACCATTCGCTTACCTATCCATGTAGTCAAAGAATTAAATGTATACCTGCGTACAGCGAGAGAGCTGACGCAAAAGCTTGACCATGAGCCAACCGCTGAAGAAATTGCAGAGTGTTTAGATAGACCCGTTGAAGATGTCACAAAAATGCTGCGTCTAAACGAAAAAATTACCTCAGTAGATACGCCAATCGGTGGCGAAAACGACAAAGCATTACTTGATATTATTGCAGATGAAAAAGGCTTTAGCCCTGAAGGCGAAGTACAAAACAATGATATTAATAAACATATTGTAGACTGGCTCGGTGAGCTTAACCCTAAGCAGCGTGAAGTATTAGCCCGTCGCTTTGGTCTACTCGGCTATGAGCCATCGACACTTGAAGATGTAGGTCGTGAAATTGGTTTGACTCGTGAACGAGTTCGCCAAATTCAAGTTGAAGCATTACGCCGACTAAAAGACATTTTGCAACACGAAGGGTTAAGTACTGACAGTTTATTTGATCAGTTTTCGTAAGTTTCTAATTATCTAAACATTAAGACATAAATTAAAAAGCCGAAGCGATTATCGCTTCGGCTTTTTAATATCTGCA
Organism: Pseudoalteromonas mucoides; assembly: GCF_049257175.1. Taxonomy (NCBI): domain Bacteria; kingdom Pseudomonadati; phylum Pseudomonadota; class Gammaproteobacteria; order Alteromonadales; family Pseudoalteromonadaceae; genus Pseudoalteromonas; species Pseudoalteromonas mucoides. Next base: position 100,162 of record NZ_JBMMUC010000019.1, on the reverse strand, counting down.
ATTACTACAACAGTGCTTTTAATTTATACAGTAAATCTTGCGCTTGGCGTGGGCTTAAATTATCCAAATCGATTTCAGCCAGCAGAGTCTCTACCTCACTTGGTTCGCTTTCAAATAATGATGCTTGTTGCGTGTTCATATCTGCGGTTACTGGTTGATGATTTTCGAGCATCTTTAGCTTTTGTTTAGCTTGCTTAATCACCGCTTTTGGTACACCAGCTAATGCGGCAACCTGTAAACCAAAGCTTTTACTCGCTGCGCCATCAAGTACGGTGTGCATAAACGCGATAGTGTCATTGTGTTCAATCGCATCTAAATGCACATTTACCAGCCCAGCTTGTTGCTCGGCCAGTTCGGTTAGTTCAAAGTAATGAGTGGCAAACAGTGTTTTTGCAGCAATTTTTGATGCTAAGTGATCAGCTGTTGCATACGCTAGTGAAAGACCATCGTAAGTACTGGTACCGCGGCCTATTTCATCCATCAACACCAGTGACTGTGCAGTTGCATTATTTAAAATTGTTGCGGTTTCAGTCATTTCAACCATAAAGGTTGAACGGCCAGAGGCGAGATCATCACTTGCACCTATGCGGGTGAATATACGGTCAATATTACCAATTTTCGCGCTATCTGCAGGCACAAAACTGCCAATATGAGCCATCAATACTATTAAGGCCGTTTGACGCATATAGGTTGATTTACCCCCCATATTTGGCCCCGTAATAATCAACATTTTACGTTGGTTATTTAATTCAACGGGGTTGGCAATAAATGGGTCTTTCATTACTTGCTCAACAACAGGGTGACGGCCTTGCTTAATGCTAATATCGTCGTTATCGCAAAGCTGCGGCTTTGCATAATTAAGAGCTATTGCACGCTCAGCTAAATTATTGAGTACGTCTAAATCAGCTAAGGCGCCTGCCATCGTTTGTAGCTGCTCTATGTGCGGGGCGATAAACTCGAACAATTGCTCATAGAGTTGCTTCTCCAGTGCGAGTGCCTTTGATTGGCTGCCGAGGACTTTGTCTTCATGCTCTTTTAGCTCTGGAATAATGTAGCGTTCGTTGTTTTTAAGCGTTTGACGACGAATATAATCTGCTGGCACTAAATGTGAGTTGGCACGGCTTACTTCTATAAAAAAGCCATGCACTTTGTTGTAGCCAATTTTAAGTGTACTAATACCTGTGCGTTCGCGCTCACGTAATTCTAATTGATCAAGCACATCTGTAGCACCTTGGCTAAGTGCGCGCCATTCATCTAGTTCGCTATTATAGCCAGGAGCAATAACTCCCCCGTCACGAATCAGTACAGGGGGATTATCAATAACGGCACGTTCTAATAAATCTTGCAGTTCAGGCAAGGCTGGGGAGTCGGCAATAATTTGTGCAATGCGAGGGTCACTGGCGTCATTTAATAACGCATGCAGCGGGCTTAACGCTTGTAATGCACCGCGTAGGCGAGTTAGATCACGAGGTCTTGCTGTCCATAATGCTAAGCGCGCTATAACACGCTCTATATCGCCTATTTGCTTTAGCGACTCGTGTAATTCACCACATAACTGCGCATCAATAATTGCACTAATGGCATTGAGGCGCGCGTTGAGCTCTGGTTTTGAACGAATCGGCGTATGAATTCGGCGTTTTAATAATCGTGAACCCATCGCTGTTGCAGTTTTATCAAGTACTTGTGCAAGGGTATTCTCATAGCCACCAGATAGGTTTACGGTTAACTCTAAATTTTTACGGGTTGCTGCATCAAGAATGACAGCATGCTCATTATGCTCAAGCGTGATTGCACGAATATGAGGCAGGGCAATCCGTTGCGTGTCTTTAACGTATTGCATTAGGCAACCGGCAGCAACTAGCGCAGCTTTGGCTCTATCAACCCCAAAGCCGACTAAATCTTTAGTACCAAATTGATCGCATAAAAGGTGTTGCGCTGTGTCAAGGTCAAACTCCCACTCAGGGCGACGGCGAATGCCTTTAATATGCTCTATTAAATGTACGTTAGTAAAATCTTCACTGTAGAGTAATTCGGCTGGCGCTAAACGTTGCAGTGTTGAACTAAAAGCTTCATCGGTATTTACTTCAACAACATTAAAACGCCCAGAATTTATATCTAAATAGGCAATACCATAAAGGCCTTTTTTACTCTGCCATACACTGGTAAGTAAATTATCTTGGCGCTCTTGTAACAAGGCTTCATCTGAAATAGTCCCAGGTGTGACAATACGAACAACTTTGCGCTCTACAGGCCCTTTGCTGGTTGCAGGGTCGCCCACTTGTTCACAAATAGCGACAGATTCACCCATTTGCACTAATCGAGCTAAATAGTTTTCAACTGCATGATACGGTACCCCGGCCATAGGGATAGGATCGCCACCGGCTTTTCCACGATGAGTTTGTGAGATATCTAAAAGCTGCGCGGCACGTTTTGCATCATCAAAAAAGAGTTCGTAGAAATCACCCATTCGATAAAACAATAAAATATCACGATGCTCAGATTTTATTTTTAGATACTGCTGCATCATCGGAGTTTGTTGACTTATTGTCTGTGGTGCATAAAGATCAAACGACATGTATTTACCCAAAGGCTGAATATGGAGTTACATCAAGAGATTAAAACACTTGCTGCGCAATTAGGTGGTATTTTAACGGATAAACGCTTATGGATCACTACCGCTGAGTCATGTACTGGAGGTGGTGTGAGTTATGCGCTTACTGATACACCTGGAAGTTCTGCCTATATTGACCGTGCGTTCGTTACTTATAGCAATCAAGCAAAACAAGATTTACTTAAAGTAGCGGCTGCAACGTTGGCTGAATATGGTGCTGTGAGTGAGCAAACAGTGCTAGAGATGGCAGCGGGCGCATGCAAAGTCACAAATGCAGATATTAGTATTGCAGTTTCTGGCGTTGCAGGGCCTGGTGGAGGTACAAAAGAAAAACCAGTCGGGCTTGTCTGGTTTTGCATTCAAATAGGTAATAAACAGTACCCAAGTCAGCAATTGTTTTTTGGCCACAGAGCCAGTGTTCGGGCCCAAGCTATTGTTTATGCTTTAAAAGAAGTAATAGAGAAGATAAATTTATAAAATAAGCTTGATACTGTGATTTCATACAGTATACTTGTCTGCATTAGCCGGATTTGGAGAACAAAATGAACGATAACAAACAAAAAGCATTAGATGCAGCTTTATCTCAAATTGAGCGTCAATTTGGTAAAGGCTCAATCATGAAATTGGGTGACAATAAAGCACTAGACATTGAGGCTGTTTCTACAGGTTCACTAGGTATCGATATTGCTTTAGGCATAGGTGGCTTACCTATGGGTCGTATTGTTGAAGTGTATGGTCCTGAATCATCAGGTAAAACAACTTTAACGCTACAAGTTATCGCTCAAGCACAAAAAGAAGGCAAAACCTGTGCATTCGTAGATGCTGAGCACGCACTTGATCCAGTTTACGCGCAAAAGTTAGGCGTAAATATTGATGATTTACTAGTGTCTCAACCAGATACGGGTGAGCAAGCGCTAGAGATTTGTGACATGTTAGTACGCTCAAGTGCTGTTGATGTTGTTATTGTCGATTCAGTGGCTGCTCTCACACCAAAAGCTGAAATTGAAGGCGACATGGGTGATTCACACATGGGCTTACAAGCTCGCTTAATGTCACAAGCATTACGTAAGCTAACGGGTAACATTAAACGCTCAAACACATTATGTATTTTCATTAACCAAATACGTATGAAAATTGGTGTTATGTTTGGTAACCCTGAAACGACAACCGGTGGTAATGCACTTAAGTTTTACGCATCAGTTCGTTTAGATATTCGTCGTATTGGCTCTGTGAAAGAAGGCGATGAAGTTGTTGGTAATGAAACTCGCGTAAAAGTTGTTAAAAACAAAGTTGCACCACCATTTAAACAAGCTGAATTCATCATTATGTATGGTGAAGGTATTTCTAAGCATGGCGAACTTATTGATTTGGGTGTTAAGCACAAAATTGTTGAAAAAGCCGGTGCATGGTACAGCTACAATGGCAGTAAAGTTGGCCAAGGTAAATCTAACTCAATTAAGTTCTTAAAAGAGAACCCTGAGATTTCAGATGAAATTGAAGGCAAATTGCGTGATATGCTTTTGCTTAAAGCTGAAATTAAACCGGAAGACGGTGAAGACGCGGGCTTAATAGCAGAAGACGAGTTATAAAAATTAAAGAGTAAGCGCGATTTGACCCGCACTTAACGATTAAAAAAGCCGCTAAATAATTAAATTTAGCGGCTTTTTTGTATTTATGCTTTGTTAGCAAGTTAGCAAGTTAGCAAGTTAGCAAGTTAGCAAGTTAGCAAGTTAGCAAGTTAGCAAGTTAGCAAGTTAGCAAGTTAGCAAGTTAGCAAGTTAGGGCTAAAATGCATACTTAACAGAGAACTGCAAGCGATCCATATCGCCATCATTGCCACTTTCGAGTTCACGTTCAGCGTGTTTAAATTCAGCACCAAAGGTTAGTTTTTTAACGGGTGAATAGAGAATATTAGCGCTGTAGCTTTGGCTAGATTCAGTTGGGTCACCTGTAATTGTAAGTAAATCAGTGTTATTGTCAGCTGAGAAGAACGAGTAGAGGAATGTTGAGCGCCATTGGTTATTCCAATTATGCTGATAAGCAACAAAACCTGAGGTTGAGTCAATGGCATCGAGTTCATCGCTATTTAATACGGCACCATGGGCAACATTTAAACCTACGTAACGACCTAAGCCTTTGCCTTGGGTAAGCATAAATTTAAGGTTGTTTTTACCGAGGTTCACTTTACCTGATGCACTAAGACCAAATGAGGTCTCATCAGCATCTATACCATTTTGTTTATATGTTAATTGACGTGCTAGACCTGTAACGACAAATTGGCCCCAATCAGCGTTCATTGTGTAACGAGCTGTAAAATCAGGCAATGACGCGTCATCGGTTGCAACGCGAGCACCACCTTGTGTTGTAACTGTGCTTTCAGGGTTTTCTAGCGAGAAAGACCATGCACCGGTTGTGTATTTAACTTGAGCTTGGCGCACAAACACCGTGCCTTCAGCTGGACCTACAAAATCAAGTGTTTCAGGCAGTGCACCAACATTTTGGAAGTTTGACCATGTTTGACCAAATAACCATCCATCATAAGAAATAAAAGCGTGGCGAATACGTGGCGCGTATGAGTTAGAAACGCGTTCATTACCACCAGCAGCAGACGCTAAAAAATCTATTTCGATTTTACTATTTATAGTTTTGCCATTGTCTAAGAGTGTTGATGTGCCAAAATTAAAACGAGACTGGCGTGCGTGCATATCAAATACAGCATCAGAGTCGTCGTCGGTGCCAACTGTTAATGTACTTGGTACATAAAAGTCACGCCCTACATTTGTTCCAGCAGGAGCACCAGCTGAATAATCACTCCACATTGCATCGATTTTTACGTAACCGCCATAATTAATGTCTGTGTCACCAATTGTGGCAGCTTGTGTTGTCGTGCTCAGTGCGCATAAAACAGCGGTTGCGGTGAGGGATCTTATTAGTGTTGTTTGTGTTGTCATGGTTGGTTTCCTATTCGGTGCAGTTGTTATACATTCTAATAATGTCACTTTTGATGATGTACGCTTTTTACTCAATTACCTATTGGTCTATTAGACTAATGTTTGACAACAGTAGACTTGAAAAAACAAGGTTGTTAATCTTATGTTATTAAAAGTTTTAAAATAGTAAGCGCTAATTTAGCCTTAACCGATAGTTTATAAAATAGTATTACAACTAAGGTCTAATACTTTCATCAGCCATGCTGAGTGATCCTTGAGGTAGGCCTTTGGCAAGTAATTACAAATGGAGACGACTATGTCACAAAGTATCTATCCAGTTCCTGCACATATCAAGAATGCAGCCTTAGTTGATAACGATAATTATAATACACTGTACAAGCAATCGATTGATGATCCAGAAAGTTTTTGGTCAGAGCATGGTAAACGCCTTGATTGGTCTACTCCTTACACTAAGGTAAAAAACACCTCATTTGATAAAGGGCATATTAATATTAAGTGGTATGAAGATGGCGAACTGAACGCCTCTTATAACTGTATTGACCGTCACCTTGCAACCAAAGCAGATAAAACTGCATTGATTTGGGAAGGTGATAATCCAGAACAAAGTGAACATATTAGCTATCAAAAATTACATGATGAAGTAGCTAAATTTGCAAATGGCCTTAAAAATTTAGGTGTGCAAAAAGGTGATCGTATTGCGATTTATATGCCTATGTCACCACAAGCTGTTTATGCTATGCAAGCATGTGCTCGCTTAGGGGCAATTCACTCTGTGGTATTTGGTGGTTTTTCACCATCAGCAATTGCTGATCGCATTAAGGATTCTGGCGCTAAAATTGTTATTACGTCAGATGAAGGCCGACGCGCTGGTAACACAGTACCGTTAAAAGCGAATGTTGATGAAGCGGTTGCGCAAGAATCGGTAACTACAATTGAGCATGTTGTTGTTCATCAGCTTACAGGTGGTGAAGTTGATTGGAATGAGCAGGATGTTTGGTGGCATGATTTAGTTGCTGATGTGCCAGCACAGTGCACGCCAGAGCCAATGAATGCAGAAGACCCGCTATTTATTCTGTATACATCTGGCTCAACGGGTCAACCTAAAGGTGTTGTACACACAACTGGTGGCTACCTAGTATATGCATCAATGACGCATGAATATGTATTTGACCTTAAAGAAGATGATGTATTTTGGTGTAGTGCTGATGTGGGTTGGATCACAGGTCACAGTTACATTGCTTATGGGCCGTTAGTGAACGGTTGTACACAAGTATTGTTTGAAGGCGTGCCAACATATCCTACAGCAGGACGTATGGGTGAAGTAGTTGATAAGCATGGTGTAACCATTCTTTATACCGCACCTACGGCGATTCGCGCACTTATGGCTAAAGGTGATGAGCCAACGTCTACATCTAACCGTGATAGCCTTCGTATTTTAGGCTCGGTGGGTGAACCAATTAATCCAGAAGCATGGTCGTGGTATTACGAAAATATAGGTAAGAGTAACTGTCCGATTGTGGATACTTGGTGGCAAACAGAAACTGGCGGTATAATGATCACGCCACTTCCAGGTGCTACTGATATGAAGCCAGGCTCAGCGACTCGTCCATTTTTTGGTATTGCTCCAGCACTATTTGATGCTGAAGGTAATACATTAGAGGGCGCTGTAGATGGTAACTTAGTCATTTTAGATAGCTGGCCTTCACAAGCGCGTACTGTTTATGGTGATCATGAACGTTTTGAACAAACTTATTTCTCAGCATACCCTGGTGTTTATTTTACAGGTGATGGTTGTCGTCGTGATGAAGACGGTTATTACTGGATCACCGGACGTGTTGATGACGTACTAAATGTATCAGGACATCGTTTAGGTACTGCGGAAATTGAAAGTGCGTTAGTTGCTCATGAAGCTGTAGCAGAAGCCGCTGTTGTTGGCTTCCCTCATGACATAAAAGGTCAAGGTATTTATGTTTATATTACTCCGAATGAAGGAGTAACTGTAAGTGATGAATTAACCAAAGAAGTGCGTAACTGGGTTCGTAAAGAGCTAAGCCCAATAGCTTCACCTGATATGATTCAATGGTCACCAGGTTTACCAAAAACTCGTTCAGGTAAGATTATGCGTCGTATTTTACGTAAAATCGCAGCAAATGAGCACCAACAACTAGGTGACACCTCAACGCTTGCAGATCCTAGCGTGGTTGATGAGTTAATCGAGAACCGATTAAATCGTTAAATATGCGTTAAAAACTTGATTAGAAGTTGATTCTAAACGTAGTATATCGGCTGTCAGCTATTCGATAGGTGACAGCCGAATTTATTAGGAGTGAACCATGAGTCAGTTTTTAATAGCGGATGACCACCCGTTATTTCGTGAAGCACTAAAAGGGGCGTTAAGTAGCAAATTTGCTGATTTAGAAGTTTTTGAATCAGAAGATTTTGATACCACACTTCAAGTGCTCAGCGAACAAGAAGATCTAGACATCTTACTACTAGACCTACACATGCCAGGCAATGGCGATTTATACGGCCTTATTCGTATCCGTGAAGACTACCCAAGTTTACCTATTGCGGTGGTTTCAGGTAGTGAAGATATCAATATTGTTTCCAAAGTAATGAGTTATGGTGCGATGGGATTTATTCCTAAGTCATCGTCGTCAGAAGACATTGCTGGGGCAATAAATCAAATACTTGATGGCGATGTATGGCTCCCTGTAGAGCTTAAAGACAAAGTCGAGACCATAAAAGGCGAAGATAAAGAAATCGCCGCACAAGTGGCATCTTTGACGCCACAACAATATAAAGTATTACAATACTTACATGAAGGCTTACTCAATAAGCAAATTGCTTACGAGTTACATATTTCTGAGGCAACAGTAAAAGCACACATTACAGCAATATTTAGAAAACTAGGCGTATATAATCGTACTCAAGCTGTACTCATTGCAGCAAAATTACAACTAGAACCGATTGAGTCAGCGTCTTAACCTTCAAAAATAAAGAGGCAAATAGCCTCTTCATTTCTAGATCAAACCTATTACCTAGCTAAACACGACAGTTTTATTACCGTTGATAAATAACTTATGTTCAGACGCTAATTGCAGTGCTTTGCAAAACACTGTTTTTTCAACATCTTTCCCCATCTTAGCCATCATTTCTGCGGTATTGGCATGATTAACATGAGTGACGTCTTGCATGATAATAGGCCCTTCATCGAGCTCATTATTAACAAAATGCGCTGTTGCACCAATAATTTTTACACCTCGTTCAAATGCTTGGTGGTACGGTTTTGCACCAATAAAAGCGGGTAAAAATGAGTGATGAATATTAATGATTTTACCATCAAAGCGGCCAACAAACTCAGGACTTAAAATACGCATGTATTTAGCAAGGCCAATAACATCGGGGTTGTAGCTGGCAATTAAGTCACCCACCTGCTTATCATGTTCTACACGGCTTAGTCCTTCATGGCTAACAACATGAAACGGAACATTAAAGCCTTTTGCTAAAGGCGCTAAATCTGGGTAATTAGCAATTACAGCAAGCACTTCAATGTTAAGGGCTTGCTCAAACTGTTTGAGTAAAACGCCTCCTAAGCAATGGGCTTCTTTGGTGGCAAGCAGCACAACTTTGGTTTTCTCGTTGTTGTGCAAAGTAACCTTTGCGCCAGTAGGCAGCAGGCCTTCAAGCTGGGTTAAAAATTCGCTATTTGGTTGGTCGCTAAGCTCAGTACGCATAAAAAAACGTTTTGCGTCTTTATCTACAAATTCGTTATTGCGGGTAATATTTAAATTATGTTCGTGACAAAGCCCAGTGATCTTAGCTATTAAGCCTACATCATCCGCACATTGCGTAGTTAGAATCGTGTTCATTTTTCCTCATTCAAATCCCGTGAACCCAAGCCTCCATTATTTGTTAATTGACCACTATTGCAAGCGCTTTATCAAGTAATTGATTATTACTCATGAGTCACGAGGGGTAAATGCAATCCCAGTAGGGGTAGTCGGCGAGGGTTGTCACTAATTTTGCTTTTAATGGGTTTGCAACGATATAACGGGCTTGGTTTATTAAATGTTTTATCACGAATCAAGTGGTCGTAGTAGCCTTTTTACCAGAGTTTATGGATGCCATATTGGCGGCAGGAGGTGGCTGATTGGCCATTAAATATTCGAATTATGCTTGCAAGCGTGGCAAGTTCAAGTAATTGGAATTGCCAGTGAAGATGGTCTGGCATGAGCACAAAGGCGATTGATTTTATAATTTGTTGCTGCTCGATTTGTTGCATATGTTTGATGATTTTCCGGTTTGTAGCAAAATCGGTAAAAACGGCTACCGCTGATGGGTAACGAAGGTGATGCTGTAAAAATGATTGGTTAAAGACACCCTGCCTTTTCTCAATTTATACGTATTATTCATTCATAATCCTTGTGGGTTAAATTTTAAGCGTAGCAGCGGGTTTACCCCGCGCCGAACTTAAATCGTGTAAATGTACCCCGCGTCGATTCTATCGCGTAAATAAATGCCACGTCATTTATCTTAAAGCGAGAGATAAACTCTTTAAAAGGGCACGGGATAAACTCTTAAAAGGACGCGACCTAAAGTCGCTGCTACGTTTCGAGGTATAATCGACGCGGGGTAAACCTTTAAAAGGACGCGACGTTTAGACAGATAAAAATATTTTAGATATATGAGAAAAATAAAAACATTTTTCGTTTCTGTCATTATTGTAATTTTATTCGTAAAATTTATTTAACAATAAATAATAACTATCAGGAATTACATGAGTTTACAGTTTGAATCCCCTAAAACGAAAGCACCAATTATATTCGCGTTAAGTCTTTTTTTATCGGCATGTGGAGGGGGAGGCGGCAGCGATGATCCACAAACTACGAAGTCCGATGTTGACAAGCAACCTGATAAGGTTGAAGAGTCGCGCTTAGTGTGGGAAAAGTCATTACCAACTACAAGTTTTGCTTATTACTCGTCACCGGCACTCAGTGCTGATGAGCAAACCGTTTATATAGGCACGGCCAAAAATGTGCGTAATGATCCCGCAGGCAGTGATTTGATGGTAGCTTATAACCGCGATGGCAGTGAAAAGTGGCGTTACACCTTACCTAATGGCGAAGAGGTTCGCTCAAGCCCTGTTGTACACAATGATAATATTTATTTTACAGTCGATAAGCGCACTGGTGAGTTTGATAAAGCATATCGAGATTTAGTCGCTCTTAATAGTAGCGGCGAGCAAATATGGCGCCAACGTGTATCAGATTATGCTTTGCAAACAAGCTCTGGTTTAACTAAGGTTGCGGCTTTTAAAGAGCAGGTAATATATACAGGGTTAGATATATTTGCTTTTGATGCTCATAATGGTGAGCGCTTATTTGAGCGTTTATGTAATTGCGAAGAACGACAAGACCGATTTGTAAATGGGGCGGTAAATTACAATGGTGAATTGGTATTTTATGATGAAGGCCGCGTACTTAAGCTTGATTTAAATAGCTATGAATTAGAGGGTGAGTTCAAAGATGTAGACACCTTTGCAGGCGACTTGGTTTACTCAACTCCAGCTATTGATTCTAACAATAATATTTATTTTGGTTCTGAAGCCGGGATTTTATACAGCTTTGATGATAATTTGGATCTGCGTTGGAAGTTTGAATTACCAAATCCGCAGGTATTTGAAACGCCACATATTCGTTCATCAGTTGCGATAGATGAATCACGCGGGAATATTTACTTTGGCACAAGTAATAATGACGATAGTGAAATTTATGCGCTTGAACTCAGTTCAAAAGCAATAAAATGGCAAACCCAAATTACTGGTAACGTGAAGGTATCACCAGCAATCGGTGACAATGGTAATATTTATTTCGCGACAGAAAATGATTTAATGCATGTGTATTCACCTAATGGTGAGCTTGTATGGCAATATGATCTAAAAGCCAGTGCTACCTGGTCATCCCCTGCAATTGATAGTCAAGGCATCTTGTATATTGGTACTCTTTCAGAGGGAGATCGTAATGATGCAAATGCCACCGGTAAACTAGTGGCTATTCAAACTGATAGCACGGGTTTAATGTCTAATACTTGGTCTAAAATACACCGAGATAATCAAAATAGTGGTGTGGTTAAGTAATTATTCCACATATAAATAGGTATAGGATCTTTGATTGGGCTTGAGCAAGCAGGTCAAATCAAAGCATTATTAAATTTATAATTACCTCTTTGCTTAGAATTTACATTAATCCCGATGCTAGCTTTTCATTTGCGAGGTTTAGTCTTTCTATGGTTCGAGTATAACGAATGCTGTCTTCACCTAGGCTTTGGCGAAAGCCTTCGGCGGCATGCTCAAGGTGAACCTTGGCAGGTTGCCACTCTTGTAACTCTATTAGCGTTCGTGCTAAAGCTGTTTGAACTAATGCACTACGGTATGAAATTTCAGGATACAGTGTAAGAGTTTGCTGTAGCGTCTCATTTAAAATCTCTTTCGCTTTTATTTGATTGCCCATTTCAGAATATGCTAACCCTAAATTTCTTGCTGAGGTCAGTGTGCTTGTATGCACTTTGCCGTACATTAACGTATTTGATTCAAGTGATTCGTTATAAGCATTAATAGCTTCTTCAAAACGCTTCTGATAACCATAGGCATTGCCTAAGTAGCTATAGCCATAAGCATAATCTATGTGTTTTTTACCATAGCGCCCTTCTACCATGGCAATGGCCTGTTTATGCAGTGGTATAGCTTTGTCGTATTCACCTAAGCGTGAAAAGTTATTGCCCATTTCATTAAGAGTTAGTGCTAAGGTCGGGTGATCTTTTGGGTATACTTTGACTTGAACTTTATATATATCTTCAAGTAAAACTTTTGCCGCATCAAAATTTTCATTGGCAGAATAGGCACTTTGTAATGTAAATAAAGCATTTAAGTATTCAGCTGAGTTTTTTACGAAGTGTTGTTCGCTAAATTGTACAGCTAGTTGTGCTTCTGCTAATTGTTCTACTAGCTTTCCTTGCTCTTGAAATATGGCAGTACGTTTGTTTTTTAGTGCAATGACTGCGGTATAAAGTTGATGCTCAATAGCTAATTGCTCGGCTGTTTGTAATTTAGCAAGTGCCTGCTCATATTGGTCGCTATAAAAAAGAATATCAGCCAGACTACTAAAGTATTGAACACGCCTTTTAGGGGAGAGAGGCTTTTTTTGTATTGAATATAAAACCTGCTGGGCTGACTCTATTTCTGATTTTTGAATATAAATTTGTGCTTTGATTAGCGCTTTTTCAATATCAAGACTGTTATTGTTACTTAACGCGAGTAGCTCAAGCGCGCTCGCATACTCACCAACGCCGCTTAGCGCTTTAGCTAAATATAATGCGACTTTAGGTTGTGATTGCAGTAAATCATTTTCATTACTAAGGCGCTGTTTTGCGCCGAGTAGTAAGTCTTGTGCACTTATCTCATGTCCATCGTATGCAGCTGGATCTGCAGATTCGAATACATTAATCAAAAAATCTGCTACATATTCAGTGGTTTCCCTTTCTTGGTTTAAATGTATGTTTTTTTGCCATAATGCATTCGTAAATAAAGCACATGCAATAATGAGACTTATACCAAGTGATGTTATTAGAGGATTACGTTGAATAAACTTTTTGCATCGATATAGATAATGAGTGTTAAAGCTTATCGGCTCCGCACTTAAATATCGTTTAATATCGGTGTTAAGTTCAAGTGCAGTTGCGTAACGAGTTGCCTGCGCAGATGATGCGTGTTTAATGATTCCTAGTAGCTCACTAGAGCTTTCTTTAATAGTACTAGCGAGTACTTTTCCTAAACTAAATACATCACTCTGGGTTGTAAGTGCTTGGCCTGCAAGCTGCTCAGGGCTGGCGTACTCTTGGCTTAAAGCCTTGATATACTCATTAACAATTAAGTCAGCTTGGTCATTACTTATCGTACGAGCAACGCCAAAATCAACGAGTTTAGGTTCACCTTGTTTGTTAACAAGGATGTTTGATGGTTTTAAATCTGCATGTATCACCCGGTTTTGGTGAGCGTAGCTAACCGCATCACAGACTTTACAAAATAAAGAGAGTCGTTGTTTTGTATTTAAGTTCTCTTCATCGCAGTAACTTAAAAGTGTTGTTCCTTCAATGTACTCCATCACCATGTACATGCCAAATTCACATTCGCCAGCGTCTAACACACCAGCTATATTTGGGTGGTTCAATAATGCCAAATATTGTGCTTCACGCGTTAGGTTTTGCGGGCCATGTAATGCAGTAATGGTTGGGTATATAACTTTTATAGCAACGGTTTGCTCAAATTTACCATCATTTCGCTTTGCTAAGTAAACAACACCCATCCCCCCAGAGCCTAATAATGCCTCTAATGTGAAGTGACTAATGTGTTTACCTATTAAATCCTCTATTTTTATATTTTCACTTAAGAGCTCAGTTGAATGGCTTATTGATTGATGAAACTGTGTTTTTTGTAAGTTTTTATTGTGGGCTAGAATTAGTTGCTTAGTTTCATGGAATATATCATCACTGATACTTTCTAAGCTTTCTAACCCCTCTATAAGGTTTGTAGGGTGCTCTTTTAATAAGTAATCAAGTAGGTTCAGGGGATCGGTAAATTTCATTTTTTATTCTTATTTATAGTTATTGTTCTATACGCATTCTTAAAAATGCTTTGGCTGCGTCTAATTCTCGGTAAGTTGTAGCGAGCGATATTTTGAATTGTTCAGCAAGTGCTTTGCTATCTATGCCTAAAAAGTAGTGCATCGAAAATATTTGAGCTTTTTGTGGGTGATTTTTCTCTAAGTGATTTAATGCGCTATCTAGGGCTAAAAAATCTTCTTGATGTTTTAAGTGGCTCTCACCTTGAGCTGCTTCATCACCGATTGGTGTTCGCTTTTTTGATTGAAATTTACGAATTTCGTCACGTAAAACATTGCGAATAAATACGCTAAGGTAAGCATTAAATTGCGTTTCGTGTTCTAGCGTTTTTTGAGGTGGAATAAGTTCAATTAATGATTGATGCAATAAAGAGCCTGTATGGGGTAAATGCTGTATTACATAAGTAGAATCAATTTCATCACGGTAGCTTTGTAGGTGTACATGACAAACTTGTTTTAAATGATAGTAAAGACGTGCTTTTAACTCGTTAGTACTTTTTGCACAGCCGCTTTGCCATCCATCTATTAACTCTTCTAATGGTGTCTGCATTTCTACATCCTCAAAAATTTAAGGTATTAAAGTACAATTGTACGCCAGCGATTACAACTGTTAACTTTGTGTTTTTGCTCTGGTTTTTAATAAGTAATGTTAATTATTGGGCTGTTAGAAATAGTTAGCTGAGATTTTATGTAAGTGTATGTGCGATTTATTTGCACATTTGTACACTTTATTACGAATACGTAAGGAACTGTAAGTATGGGTAATGCTTTGTAAAAGTTGAAATTTTCAGTCGATTTTATGGTCTCATAAGCACAATTAATATTGAGGAATGATTCCATGCACAGCTCTTTACTTAAAACTGTTTTAGTAACTACCTTGGCAGCAACATTAGCTGCTTGTTCTGGGGATGACTCATCAAGTAGCAGTAGTGGCTATATCCAACTTTATAACGGTTCTTACAATAGTCCGTACACTCGCTTATTTGTTGATGAGACCGAGCGTTCAGGTACTTATTTTGGTGATGTTACAACGCGCCATAATTATAGCTCTACAAGCTATGATGTTTCTTTTGAATATGTAGATGCTAATAATAGCTATATTACAATTCGTGAAGAGTCAGTCTCAATCAAAGACGATCAAACACAGTTATGGGTTATGAGTGGAGATTTCTCAGAGCCTAATTTTACTGAATTAGCTGTACCAACCAGCAGTGACGAAGATGAGTTTAACTTGGGCTGGTTTAATATTTCAGGCGAGGGTATTAATTATGATGTTTATATCGCGACTGAAGATGGCTTATTCGATACCGCGGAACTCATTGCGTCGCCCACTTATTTGAATGAGCTATCGCTACAAGCTTTCGAAGAAGGTTATTACACTATTTATATTACTCAAAGTGGTAGCACAGATGTTATTTTTGAATCAGCTACAGTATATTTTAATGATGAATCAAGCTATGTAGCGATGATCCGTCCGAGTTATGCTACTGAAGATGAAGGGATCACATTAGATATGGTTACTTCGAGTAACTCAGTGACATCACTTAAGCATCAATCTGCTCAAGGTCAATTACGATTTATTAATACGATAGATGATTATCCACAAGCCAGTTTTACTGCAACTCGTGGCGATGAAAGCCATGTAACTGAATTAACCGTAAATGATACTTTCTCAGATTATATTGAGCTCAACCCAAATAGCTTTAGTATTGCGATGATGGATGAAGCAGGTACGTCAATTGTTGATAATTACTTACTAACGTTAGAGCGAGAGCAAAGTAACGTAGGGATTTTTTACAACGATAAAGACTATGGCCCACGTATGTTAACAGTTGTAGAATCACTGACGCCAAGCAGTTATAACCATAATGTAACCGTCGTTAATCTACTTGATACTTATGCAGGGCAAGATATTACTGATGTCGATATCGCATTTACTTTAGATGGGGAAACTGTTGATGACGCCAGTAATTATATTGAGAGCCTTGATAAATATGACCAAGAAGACGAAGTTGTCGATAATGAAGTTTATACCACTTATGTACTTTACGAAGACAATGGTCAGCAAATAGTATTAATGCAGCAAGGGGATATGGATTTTACTCAAGAAGGTAATTATATCTTAATTCTAGAACATGATGAAACAAGTAGCACAGGTTTTAAAATGACCTTAGAGCGCACTGTAACTGATTCTGTAGAGTAATCTCAGTAGAGTAGTAAATCTATTAAATCTCAGCTTCGTTATATGAAGCTGAGATTTTTTTTGGCTATATTTTCACTACAGTTTACGTTATAAGGGAGGAATAAAAGTAGTCAGGGATTTAATATATGGATGACGTGTTCGGCTTAATTGTCATTTTATCGTTAGTGGTTGTGATCGGATCTATCGCCGGTTTAATCGCTTTAACGAAGGTAAGTGCGCTACAACAAGAAGTTACGCTTTTAAAAAAACAACTGCACTCAGTGATCACTAAAAGCTCGATTCCGTCAGTAAATACTGCGGTAAGGTTTGAATCTGAGCAACCACATTCGCACCCAACTGAACCTAAATTAGCGTCTGATGTCACTAATCAGCAACCTGTTACCTTAAATCAAACTACAACTACATCCACGCATAGGCATACAGTTAATAGTCCCCCAGCAACTAATAAGCGCTCTCACTCTGCATTCAATACATTCTTGGCTGAACTGAAAAATCAATTGCAACAAAATTGGATGACTTGGATAGGTGGTGTCGCTCTGGCCTTTGGCGGCATATTTTTAGCAAAGTACAGTTTAGATGCTGGTTTATTATCACCTAGTTTACGTCTTACCTTAGGCGGGGTATTTGGTGTAGCGCTAATTACAGCTGCTGAGTTTTTACACCGTAAAGGCATTATTTTTGAAGGCTTTACTAATTATGTGCCCGCGGCCTTAGCTGGTGGCGGATTTATTAGTTGCTTTGCATTAACGCTGCTCGCCTATTCAAGTTATGAAATGTTAAGCGCAACCACTGCTTTTGTGATGCTAGCTGTTATTGCACTAGCAGCGAGCTCTATGGCACTGCGCTTAGGGCCGTTATTAGCGGTATTAGGTATCGTTGGCGCGTATAGCGTGCCTATGTGGGTTAATACGGGAAGTGGCAATTTGGCAGCGCTGCTAACCTATATTGGGTTTGTTACTTTATCAGCTGTACTTGTGGCAAAAAGGGTAAACCGTAATTGGCTATGGTATTTACTTTGGGCAGGGCATATTGGCTGGTATTGGGTGGCTTTAAGTGTTGTTAAGTCAACTGAATATTGGCTTATGGGTGGTTTTTCCCTGTTATCTATCATAGGTTTAATCGCGATGATGCGCTTAGGTTTAACGCTGCGTCTGCTGGAATACCGCCCACATAGTTTACAGCGACTACTAAAATTACAGCCTGATAATCCATTATTGTTAGCGATTGTGGTGCCATTATTGATAGCGATAGCAATCTCTATGGCGAGTATGCAATGGCAAATTGTGATGGTGTGTTTAATTGTCATGCTGCTATTCTTGGTGCTGCAAAATAGCCGTTGGGATCTATGGCAAGGTTTAGCGCTACTAATTGCTGTTTTACTGGTTGTAACTCAGCATAATTATACTATTGATAGTAACGATCATTTATTTATATTTAAAAATATCTATGGGCTTGGTTTATTGCTCGGTATAGGTTTTTGTTTATACGGGCTGTATTTTGGTGCGCGTTATTATAAACGGTTAAGCTTTCACTTAGTGGCTGCCTTTAGTTTGTTTGTATTAATAGCGACACTTTACTCCCTAACTCCAGAGCAAGACTTAGTGGTAGCGTATTCATTATGGACAGTACTATTACTGCTTGGCAGTGGCGTATTAATCAAACGTGCACAAAATGCCCACACTCAATGGCAGCAGTTTAGTTATTGGGTTGGTGCTAATGCTAATGTCACCTTGTGTTTAACTATGTTATTAGCTGATAGCGGCCTCACGCTTGCGTTGGCTATTCAGGTATTGGTTATAAGTATTCTTGTTAAACGCCACAAAGTGCCTATGCCGCACTGGCCTATTAAAGCGCTCGTGGCAGCAGTACTTGCACGTTTAACGTTTGCACCGTGGATTGAGAGTTATGCAGATTTAACGCTTTTTTCAATGCATTGGAGCATAGTGGTTTACCCCATCGCTGTTGGATTATTTTGGTTTGCCGCAAAACAATGGCATAAAACAGATATGAAAATTTGGCTCGAAGGAGCTGCACTGCATTGTTTGGCATTATTTATCACGACTGAAACGAGTTATCAATTAGTTGGGCATTATCCACAACTTGGCTCTTTAAGTTTTTATGAGCAAGTATTACTTAGCTGTAACTGGCTAGCGTTAGGTTGTGTTTATTTACATCGCGCACAAAGTGCAGGGCAGTTGGCTAAGTTATACACAATAGCGGGTTTAATATTATCGGCTTTAGCTGGGCTGTTGTTAGTAAGCACTGCTCTTAATGAAAATCCATTATTAACATCCTTATATGTAGGCGAAACTCCGGTGTTTAACTGGATGCTGATGATGTGGTTGGTGCCAAGTGCCTTAACGCTGTGGTTAGCCACATTAGTAAAACCGGTCAATGCTCAACTGAGTAAAATAATGTTGGCAGTAGCGGGCGTTTTAGCTGCATTAGCAATAAATGCACTCATTCGCCAGTATTGGCAAGGTGCATATATCTACCTAGATAATATAACCAGTGATGCTGAACTCTATAGTTATTCGATTGTTTGGCTCTTGCTCGGCGCGCTGGTGGTCATTTCAGGGCATTTAAAGCAACAACTGCTGTTACAAAAAGTCGGGTTAGGTATCCTTGGGGCAGTGATAGTAAAAGTGTTCTTAATTGATATGGCAAGCCTGACGGGTTTACTCAAAGCGGTATCATTTATTGGGCTGGGGCTTTCGCTCGTCGGTTTGAGCTGGTTGTTTCAAAAGCTCAGAAGTAAAGCGCGAGTTAGCTGATTTTAATAAAACAGTACACCTAGCAAAATTGCTAGGTGTACTTATGTTTTTAGTGCGAATCAGTTTAATTTTTTGCCTAGCGCCTAGCGCCTAGCACGTCACGTACTGTGATTAAGCAGTGCTTTTAACTTGCCAGGCTTTATCGGTTTGGATAAATAATGAATATTAGCGGCTTTAGTTGCTTGTTTTAGTTCATCATCACGTACTGCGGTAATTAAAATAGCGGGCACAGGACTTTGCCAAATTTCACGCAACGTTTTAATAAGTGTTATACCATCGCAGTCATGGCCCAGCTGATAGTCCATTAAAATAACATCCGGCGCTTTATTTGCTTTTGCATATTCTAAAACAGTCTCAACTTGGTCAAACAGTTGATAATCCGCTTGCCATTTCTGTAATAAGCTGGCCATAGCATTTAAATTTTCAGGGTCATCATCCACAGCGATAACACTCATTGCTGCACGGTTTTCAAACAAGCTGTTGGTAGTAGTCTTTTGTTGTACAAATTGAGTATCACCGTAAGGAACTTCAATGCTAAAACGACTACCTTTGTGGACGGTTGAATGTACTTCTAACCGTAGGCTAAGTAAATCAACCATACGTTTAACCACACCTAAACCTAGCCCCACACCTTTGTTATCGCCAGCTTCAATGCGGTAAAAATCGTTAAATATCTTTGCTTGTTCTACTTCGCTTATACCTGGGCCGGTATCCCATACTTCAATGCGAAGGTGGTGTTTTCGTTTACGACATGCGACTAACACACGCCCTTCTTCTGTGTACTTAACTGCGTTAGACACTAAATTTTGGATAATCCTGCGTAAGTACGTGATATCACTATGAACTATTTGTTGCCCTGAGCGCACATGCAACTGTAAGCCTTTTTCACTGGATAAAATGGCATATTCGTTTCGCAGCGGCGCTAAAATATCATCAATACTGAAATGGCGCGGAGAGGGGGTCATAGCGCCTTGTTCAAGCTTTGCAATTTCAAGTAATGCTGACATTAAGTGAACAGTTGAATCGAGACTTGCACCGAGCTTTTCAAAGTTGTTGATATTGGCATCTGCCAACGAGGTCTCATCAATGGCTGCTAAGTACAAACGGGCCGCATTCAGTGGTTGTAAAATATCATGGCTTGCCAAGGCTAAAAATCGTGTTTTACTGTCATTTGCTTGTTCTGCTTCACGTTTGGCTAAAGTAAGTGCTTGCTCTGTTTGTACACGGCTTTCTATTTGAGCTTCGAGATCTTTATTAATAGTACGTATTTCTTGAGTACGTGCTTCAATGCGGTTTTCAAGATCCATGTTCACTTCTTCCAACGCATTTTGTGTGGCGATGTGCGTGGTGATGTCTGAAAAGCTGGTAACAAAGCCTCCATCAGGCAGTGGATTACCAATCATTTCATATACTTGTCCATTTCTGCGGTGCCGAATAAAGTGATGAGATGTGCCGTTTTTTAAATGTTGTACACGCTTTTCAACTTGGCGTTCTATTTCGCCTGGCCCACATTCTCCGCGCTCTGCGTTGTAACGAATAATCTCTTCGATAGGTTGACCTACTTCTAAAAAGTCTGCTGGGTAGTTAAACATTTCAGCGTAGCGTTTATTCCAGGCTACTAGTTTGAGGTCTTTATCGACGACCGAAATACCATGGCTCAAGTTCTCAAGTGACGTGAATAAAAGGTTTTGGTTAAATTGCAGTGCTTGGGTGGTTTCATCAAAAAAGTTAACCACTTCTTCAAAGGCCATGCGTTTACCTGAAGCCACAGTATGTATTAGTGCTTGAGCAGAAGAGGCACCTAAAACCCCCGTTAATGCGCGCTCGCAATAAGCAATAAACTCAGGATCTGGGTGGTTGTTATTATCATCTAATTGATGAGTTAGCGAGAAATGCGCTAGTACTTGTTGGCTACGTTGAACGCCTAAAAATGTTTGTAGCAAGATTTTAAAATCATACACTGTGGCTTTTACGTTTTTATTTAAACGCCTTGCCAGTACTGCTTGCTCTTTAGGGTTAACAAAAGCAGCCGCTTGAATTTTATCTATCAGCCGTTCATCGGCTCCGAGTGAAAAACTGATATAGCAGCCAATATTGGCAAATAGAGCGATGAGTGTACCTCGGGTTATTAAGGTTTGCTGTAGCTCGGTATCAAGGGTGTTACCGGCGTCTAAAATAGGCAGCATTAAAAATAAAACCCAGCAAATAAAACCCGCTAATAAACCAGCATATACTCCATAAGCATGGCCTTTACGCCAGTATAACCCACCAATAATAGCGGGTAATAATTGGGTTACCAATGAGAATGCAACTAACCCCATACTTGCGAGAGCTTTGCCGTGGCCAAACCATTGCTGATAAAAATACGAGAGAATTAAAATACCAGCGATGGTAAAACGCCTTACTAATAAAATGCGCGAACGATAACTGCTAGTGATCAAGTTGCGTTTAAACTTGCGACGTAGCATTAATGGTAATACAACATCGTTAGAAATCATGGTGCTGAGTGTGAGTGTAGCGACCACAATCATGGCCGTCGCTGCCGAGATTCCACCAATAAATACAAAGGTGGTGAGTAAAACGTTGTCGTGCATTAAAGGGAGTGCTAGTACAAAACTATCAGGTGAAAAGCTACTGCCAATATTTGGATGAATAGCGGCTGTGGCGATAGGCAAGATCATCGCAGCTGTGAGTAATAAATACAGTGGGAACGCCCAACGTGCGGTAAATAAATGGCGTTTGTCTTGGTTATCAACCACGGTGACATGAAACTGTCGTGGTAAACAAATAATTGCTGCTGCTGCCATTAATGATTGGCCAATAAAGTTAAAACTAAAAAAGTTAAAGCTACTCCAATGCTGCCATAAAGATTCAGTGTTTATTACCTCTCGCTCTGTGGGTAAATTAAATAGGGTATAAACAGCTAAGGCCGCTACAGCGACCAGTGCAAGTAGTTTTATTAAAGATTCAAATGCTACCGCTAGCATTAAACCCGAACGGTATTCTGTTACGTCGACCTTGCGTGTGCCAAAGAAAATTGCAAACATCGTCATAATCAATGTAGCTGACAGCGCAACCATAGACCCTGATATTTTATTATCGCTTTGTAACAGTAAAAAACTGCTGCTAAGAGCTTTCAACTGTAGGGCGATGTAAGGAATGGTGGCAAGTAAAGCGATAACAGTAACCATAATTGCCGTTGTTTGCCGTTTGCCATACCGAGCTGAAATAAAATCAGCAATGGTGGTGATATTTTGTTTTTTACTTACCAGTACAAGCTTACGTAAAAAGCCTTGGCCGAAAAAAAATAACAGCGCAGGACCAAGTAAAATAGGTAAGTAACTCCAACTACTTGTTGCTGCTGTACCCACTGAACCATAATAAGTCCAAGAAGTGCAATAAATACCTAAAGAAAATGAATAAACAAATGGGTGATGGCTAATGCGCTTTGCTAATGGAGTGGTTTTATCTCCCCAGTTTGCAAGCCAGAACAGCACGCCAATATAGGCTAATGCGACAAAAATTAGAGCTGCAGTCATGTAATAATTCAGTTTTTATTATGATGGTTAATACCATACCAGAAATTGAAAATAATTTGAGCTGTCAATTATTATACTTATTTATCCACAATACTAAACGGTTGATATTAAACGTGTTTTTGAGGTGGTGCAAAAATGTTCGACTAATGTCGCAGATCAACAATATAGCCTTGCTGAATAGTGATAATCACTTGGCGAAAATGTTTAACGTGATGATATTTAACGAACTTTACTTTTGATTAACAAGTCTTAATCGGCAGCTTACGTAAACGTTAACCTCTTGTTACGACCATGGTCTCAATTCAATCTTGCTCAGGCATTGCTAACTTTATATACGAACATAAAACACACACATCATTTTTCGGTGTTAATGAGGAATATAAAATGGCTTTTAAAGATGAAGAACAAGCAAAAGCTTATTGGGCGGAAAACATTTCACTGCTGTTTAAATTATTAGCAGTCTGGTTTGTCGTATCCTTCGGTTTTGGTATTTTACTGGTAGATGTACTTAATGAAGTACGCTTTTTTGGGTTTAAACTTGGCTTCTGGTTTTCCCAGCAAGGCGCGATTTACACCTTTGTGGCTTTGATTTTTGTTTACGTTTTCAAAATGAATACGTTAGATAAAAAATACGGCGTAGACGAATAGGAGCTTAAGTAATGGATGTTCAAACACTCACGTTTTTAATTGTTGGTTTAAGCTTCGCGCTGTATATCGGCATTGCAATATGGGCCCGTGCAGGGTCAACAAAAGAATTTTATGTAGCGGGAGGTGGTGTTCCGCCTTTAGCCAATGGTATGGCAACGGCCGCAGATTGGATGAGTGCGGCGTCATTTATCTCCATGGCGGGTATCATCTCTTTTGCAGGTTATGATGGCGGTGTTTACTTAATGGGGTGGACAGGTGGCTATGTATTACTCGCCATGTGTTTAGCGCCTTACTTACGTAAATTTGGTAAGTTCACAGTGCCTGACTTTATCGGCGATCGTTACTATTCACGTACCGCTCGTTTAGTGGCAATTTTATGTGCTATTTTTATCTGCTTTACTTATATTGCTGGGCAAATGCGCGGTGTAGGAGTGGTGTTTTCACGCTTTTTAGAAGTTGAGATCGAGACCGGTGTGTACATTGGTATGGTGATTGTATTCTTCTATGCAGTGCTTGGCGGTATGAAAGGGATTACTTACACTCAAGTAGCACAGTATTGCGTATTAGTATTCGCATACTTAGTGCCTGCAATATTTATCTCAATGATGATGACAGGGCACTTCTTCCCGCAAACAGGCTTTGGTGCCACACTAAGTGATGGCTCTGGCATGTATGTACTGGATAAGCTTGATGGCTTAAGCGCTGAACTGGGTTTTGCTCAATACACCGAAGGCTCTAAGAGCATAATTGACGTATTTGCAATCACAGGTGCATTGATGGTGGGTACTGCAGGTTTACCACACGTTATTGTACGTTTCTTTACTGTACCTCGTGTTAAAGATACGCGCATTTCTGCAGCGTGGACGTTAGTATTTATCGCGATTGTTTACACCACTGCGCCAGCAGTTGCATCGTTTGCACGTGTTAACATGATTGATACGATTAACGGTAAAGATGGCAGTGGTACTGAGTATGCACAAGCGCCGACTTGGGTTAAAAACTGGGAAAGAACAGGTCTTATTACCTTTAATGATAAAAACGGTGATGGCAAAATGTTCTACACAGCCGGTAAGGTTGACGATCCTAACAGTGCAAATGAGGTAAACGTTGACCGTGATATCATGGTATTAGCAAATCCTGAAATTGCTAACTTACCTGCATGGGTTATCGCATTAGTGGCTGCCGGTGGTATTGCTGCAGCGCTATCAACAACGGCTGGTTTATTATTGGTTATTTCAACGTCGGTCTCGCATGATTTACTTAAGCGAACTCTCAAGCCAGATATTAGCGATAAACAAGAGTTACTCGCAGCGAGGTTGGCAGCTATGATTGCTATTGTTATTTCCGCTTACTTTGGTATAAACCCGCCTGGATTTGTGGCGTCGGTGGTGGCATTTGCATTTGGCTTAGCTGCTGCAAGTTTCTTCCCGGCGATTATTATGGGGATTTTCTCTAAGACGATGAATAAAGAAGGTGCGATAGCAGGTATGGTGACAGGTATTACCTTTACTGCGGCATATATTATCTTCTTCAAATTTGTTAGCCCTGAACTTAACAGCCCTGAACATTGGTTCTTAGGCATTTCACCAGAAGGTATTGGCTTAGTTGGTATGGTTATTAACTTTGCTGTTGCAGCTATAGTATTAAAGCTAACTGCTGAAACCCCAGTTGAAATCCAAGAAATGGTTGAAGGTATTCGTAATCCTAAAGGCTCTAGTGAAGCGCATGCTCACTAACAATGACTTGATTGTTATTTAAGCCAAAGCCCGACTTTTGTCGGGCTTTTTATTTTTTATGAATATGCGTAATGTAGTCACTCTGGTCTTATTATTTGCGAGTACAGTTATGAATAACGAGCAGCAGGAAGTCGCCCAGTTTGTCAAAATACAAACGCCGTTTAGTCAAATCGATAGTAGTGCAACCGATTATTTTGTAACCCATGTCGATAGCATTTATTTGACCCGAGAAAATCAATCGCGATGGCTACAGTCCGACTCGCCGAGGTTGTTTTTAATTCGCTCTGGATTATATGACCTAGTTGATGCCAAAGGCGATGTGATCACGCGTTTAGCGCAAGGTGATTATTTGGGTTTTCCCTCTTTGTTAACAGGAGAGGCAATACAAAACCGTTTAGAAACGCAAAAAGCGGGCATAGTGTATATGCTCAATCAAGAGAGTTTTGATTTCTTGCGTCGAGAATATAAGCCGTTTGAACAATATTTTGTTCGTGCCCATGCTAATAGACTACTTTCCTCCCATTATAAAAGTCAAAACGAAAGTTGGTCTGAGAGAAAAATATCAGAGCTGATGTCACGTAAAGCGGTTACATTACCTCCTGACGCGAGCATTCGCCAAACAGCTAAAAAAATGAAAATGCACGGTGTTTCGTCAATAATGATCACAGAATATGAACAGTTGGTCGGGGTCGTGACTGATCGTGATTTACGCAATCGCGTGCTTGCAGATGAGGTTGAGCCAAAAGAAGCTGTGAGCACAATAATGAGTAAAAAGCCCAAGTATATATTTGAGAATAATCGGGTTTTTTCAGCACTCCATTTAATGCTCAAACATAATATTCATCATTTACCAGTATTAGATGAGCACCATAAAGCACTGGGCATGATCACCAGTACTGATTTGTTACGTCAGCAAAAAAGTGACCCAGTACAATTAATTGGCCGCATTTATAAAGCACATAGTATTAGCGACTTAAAACGATATGCTGGGGAAATACCCGAGTTGCTTCGAGGTTTTTCGCATAATATTGATGATATTTCTTTGATTGGCAAATTACTCAGTGGGCTAACCGATGCATTAACGTCACGGCTTATTCACTTATTTCAAGAAGACAATGGGGCAGCGCCGACCAGTTTTAGTTTTATTTGTTTTGGCTCACAAGCACGAGAAGAGCAAACTCTGCACTCAGATCAAGATAATGGCTTGTTATTACCAGATGACTTAACACCGCAGCATCAAGATTACTTTCGCCGTATGGGAGAGTTTGTGTGTGAGCAACTTGTAGAATGCGGAATTAGGCGCTGCCCCGGTAATATCATGGCCAGCAGTGAATTGTGTAGAATGGGTATTTCAGATTGGTGCGAACGTTTCTTTAAGTGGATTAAAAGCCCCACTCCTGAGGCAATGCTTAATTGTAAAATATTTTTTGATTTACGGTTTATTGAAGGCTCAAACTCACTTTATACCAGTTTTTGTGAGCAGTTAACCCGTATATCTCGCAATGACTTGTTTTATGCTGCGATGGCTAATGATATAAAAAGTAACGCAGTGCCCATTGGTTTGTTTAATCAATTTAAGCTAGAGAAAGATGCCAAGCAGCACAAGTTTATTGATCTAAAGAAACGCGGCGTGGTGATCATTAACGACATAGTGCGGTTATATGCGTTAAAAGCAGGAGTAAGGCGAGCAAATACCCAAGAGCGTCTTGATGCACTATTAAAATACCCACTGTTAAATAATCAGGATGTATATAATTTAAAAGATTGCTGGCGTTTCTTAACCCAATTGCGTTTACGCACCCAAATTAACGAAGAGGGCTTGCCGAGTAACTGTATTAATCCTGATGAGTTAAATTCCTTGGAGCGCCATCAGCTCAAAGAAGCGTTTTATTTAATCAAACAAGCACAACAAGCGGCCGCATTTAAATTTGCTAGGGGGAGTTTGTAATGCACAAAACGTTAAGGACTCAAAGTGGTTAAGCGTTGGTTGGGTCGTTATTTATCAAAAAAGAAATTGTTAGCTACAAGTGCTGCGAGCCAGCGTTATATTGTTATCGATCTTGAGCTCACGGGACTTGATGTTAAGCAACATGAGATAGTCTCTGTTGCGTGGGTTTTAATTGAACAGCAGTGTATTAAGCTCAGCCAAGCTGCACATTATATTAATAAAGACGTACAACAATTAGAGCAAAGCCCTGTTTTTCATGGTATCGCGCAACAAGATATTATTACAGGGCAAAGCTTAGACGTTATTCTAACTAAGTTAAGAGATTACTTTGATGATGCAATTTTAGTGTTTCACAATGCCAGTTTAGATTGGGGATTTTTAAAACACGCTTTTAAAGCAAAGGGAATATCGGCGAAACCTAAGTTGATTCTTGATGCATTTTTAATAGAAAAAAAGCGATTACACCATCAAGGACAAGAAATCGCTTTAGATGATTTAACGTTAGCTGCTTGTAGAGCGCGTTATCAGTTACCTGACTATCATAACCATCACGCTTTAACCGATGCTACCGCAACAGCTGAATTATTACTTGCGCAGTGCTATCAAATAGGCCAAGGTAAAAATTTAAAGTTAGTTGATTTAATTTAAGCTTCATTTACTTTTCGTCATGTTAAAAGCCGTGTGATACTTTTAAATAGATGGCGACTGAATAAGAGACTGATATATAAACGAAAATTAACTTTAAGTATTGTTTTGTAAATACACAGTCAGGCTTTGTCAGTGCAGTTATTTGCTTCTTTTTCTGCTAATCTATCGTCTTGATATCGAGTTTATTTATAGGTTTTTTAATGAAGAATAATTTACTGCCATCTTTGGTTGGTGTGATAGTCAGTTTAATTGCTGTGTGGTGGTTGCATGGGTTTTTATTAGTGGATCGTTGTTTAGATAGTGGCGGCGCAATTGATCATAAAACTAACTTATGTATGGGCGAAAAAAACCAAATAATAGAGCTAGCAACGTCATCAGGTACATTAGCCATTTATTGTATTGCGATTATGATAGTTTCATTAGTATCCGGAAGTTTAATACGCAAGCTACTTAAGCGTTAAACAATTTATCTTTTCTAACTGTAGAGCCTAAGCCTTAGGAAGTTTGGGGTGATATAAAACTTGTGCTACACATTTATTTAACGTTACCTCTTATATTCAACTCCAAGGTCGATTACAATACGCGCATCAAAAAGGCAGGTTGCCTTTATCTGCAAGCAAATAGAGTGGATTTTCTAACGAATGGCAATCAAACTTGCAATCAATGGTTTTGGTCGAATTGGTCGGAATATTGTTCGTGCCCTGTATGAGTCAGGCTTAAACGATGAGATCAAAATTGTTGCAATAAATGAACTGGCGGATCCTCAAGGGATCGCGCATCTCCTTAAATACGATACTTCGCATGGACGCTTTAAGTTTCCCGTAACACTTGGCGAAGATAGCATTACCGTTGCTAATGATTCTATCGCCTTATTCTGCGAAGAAAATCCCGCCGAATTGCCTTGGCAAATATTGGATGTGGATGTTGTTTTAGAGTGTACCGGTGTGTTTCACTCTCGCGAACATGCTCAGTTACATCTAAATGCTGGTGCGAAGAAAGTGCTATTTTCTCAACCTGCAGATGCTGATGTTGATGCCACAATCGTGTATGGTATTAATGATGATGAATTAACCGCAGCGCAAACAATTGTTTCAAATGGTTCATGCACGACTAACTGCATAGTGCCAGTTATAAAAGTACTTGATGATGCCTTTGCGATTGAGTCAGGGGCGATTACCACAATTCATGCGTCAATGAACGATCAACAAGTGATTGATGCGTATCATCATGACTTACGTCGCACCCGTGCTGCGAGTCAATCTATTATCCCCGTAGATACCAAACTAGCCCGTGGTATTGAGCGTATTTTGCCTAAATTCCATGGCCGTTTTGAAGCGATTGCTGTACGCGTACCAACTATCAATGTAACTGCGATGGATTTAAGCGTAACAGTGAATACCGATGTGGATTTACTTGCGGTTAATAAAGCATTAAAGGCTGCAGCGAAAGATCGCCTCGAAGGGATTTTAAGTTACACCGAAGAACCATTAGTGTCTGTCGATTTTAACCATGATGCACACTCTTGTATTATTGATGGCACACAGACACGTGTTAGTCATAAACGACTGATAAAGTTATTAGTCTGGTGTGACAATGAATGGGGATTTGCCAACCGAATGCTCGACACAGCAAAGTGCATGATGGTTGCAAGTAACTAAATTAAATAGCTAAATTAAATAGCTAAATATTATAATTAAAAGTTTTTACTCAAGTCAGTATCGTTAACTAAGGAGAAGTCCATGTCGGTCATAAATATGGCAGATTTAGATTTAAACGGCAAACGCGTGTTAATTCGTGAAGATTTAAATGTACCCGTAAAAGCAGGTAAAGTGACCTCTGATGCACGTATTCGTGCAGCATTACCTAGTATTAAATTAGCCCTTGAAAAAGGCGCAAAAGTAATGGTGATGTCACACCTTGGCCGCCCTACGGAAGGGGAATACAACGAAGAGTTTTCACTAGCTCCTGTTGTTGATTATCTAAATGAAGCACTAGAGCAGACAGTGCGTCTTGAAAAAGACTATTTAGATGGTGTTGAAATTGCTGATAATGAAGTGGTTGTTTTTGAAAACGTACGCTTTAATGTTGGCGAAAAGAAAAACGATGAAGCCTTAGCTAAAAAACTAGCTGCATTATGTGACGTATATGTAATGGATGCTTTTGGTACGGCTCACCGCGCACAAGCGTCTACTCATGGTGTTGGCGTATATGCTGATGTTGCTTGTGCTGGCCCATTACTGGCTGCTGAACTTGATGCATTAGGTAAAGCACTTGATAACCCTGCACGTCCTTTAGTGGCTATTGTAGGTGGCTCAAAAGTATCTACTAAATTAACTGTACTTGATTCACTATCTACCATTGTTGATCAATTAGTGACAGGTGGCGGTATCGCGAATACCTTTATTGCAGCTGCTGGCTACCCTGTAGGTAAATCACTTTATGAAGCTGATTTAATTGATGAAGCTAATAAGCTAAGTGCTGCTGCTAAAAGCAACAATGGTGAAATTCCTGTCCCAACTGATGTGGTTGTAGGAAATGAGTTTTCAGAGTCAGCGGTTGCAACGTTGAAAGATGTGAGCGAAGTAACCAGCGATGATATGATTTTTGATATTGGCCCTGATACTGCAAATCAATTAGCAAAAATCATTGCTAATGCCGGCACGGTTGTTTGGAATGGCCCGGTTGGTGTATTTGAATTTGATCAATTTGGTAATGGTACACGTGCCATTGCACAAGCAATTGCAGACTCAAATGCGTTTTCAATTGCAGGAGGCGGTGACACGCTAGCAGCCATTGATAAATATGGTATTGCCGATAAAGTTTCGTATATTTCAACAGGCGGTGGTGCTTTCCTTGAATTTTTAGAAGGGAAAAAATTGCCAGCTGTTGCTATGCTAGAAGAGCGCGCTAAGTAAAGTTAGTTGCTCGCTGGTGTGAGTAGTATTACTTGCACCAGCAAAGACCATTAATTAAATACCTCTCACCCTTATTTAATTGTTGGTTTTGGTTAACCGGTAGCTTTGGCGAGTGTCGATTCTATCGTGATGCAGTGATTGCATCGAATTAAACTATTCCGTTCGAACTAGGTAGTTTGTGCGTGCGTGCAGCTATCGACAATTTGGAGAATACCCAATGGCTTTAATCAGTATGCGACAACTTCTTGATCATGCAGCTGAAAATGGTTACGGCGTACCAGCATTTAACGTTAATAACCAAGAGCAAATCCGCGCTATTATGATGGCGGCTGATAAAACAAACAGCCCTGTAATTGTGCAAGGCTCAGCAGGTGCTCGTGCCTACGCTGGTGCCCCATTTATTCGTCATATGATTTTAGCAGCCATTGAAGAATGGCCACATATTCCTGTGGTAATGCACCAAGATCACGGCACATCACCAGGCGTTTGCCAACGTTCAATTCAATTAGGTTTTTCATCAGTAATGATGGATGGCTCATTAATGACCGATGGTAAAACACCTTCAAGTTACGATTATAACGTTGATGTTACACGTAAAACCGTTGAACTTGCACACTCATGTGGTGTATCAGTAGAAGGCGAGTTAGGTGTATTAGGTTCACTTGAAACGGGTGAAGCTGGCGAAGAAGATGGCGTTGGTGCTGAAGGTAAATTAACTACAGATCAAATGCTAACAGATCCTGAAGAAGCTGCTGACTTTGTTAGTAAAACACATGTTGATGCACTAGCAATTGCGTGTGGTACTTCACATGGCGCTTATAAATTTACTCGCCCACCAACAGACGATATTTTAGCAATTGATCGTATTAAAGCGATTCATGCGCGTATTCCTAATACGCACTTAGTTATGCATGGTTCTTCGTCAGTACCACAAGAGTGGCTTGAAATCATCAACCAATACGGTGGTGAAATCCCTGAAACTTATGGCGTGCCAGTTGAGCAGATCGTTGAAGGTATCAAGTTTGGTGTGCGTAAAGTCAATATTGATACTGATTTACGTTTAGCATCAACAGGGGCTATTCGTCGTCATTTAGCACAAAACCCTGCAAACTTTGACCCACGTAAATACCTAGCTGAAGCAACTAAAGCGATGACAGAGATATGTGTTGCGCGTTATGAGTCATTTGGCACAGCAGGCCAAGCAAGTAAGATTAAGCCAATCTCACTTGATGAAATGCACCTTAAATATTTAACTGGCGAATTAGATCCGCAAATTAAATAATTTAAGTCTGAATCAAAAAGCCAGAGTCTCTGTGAGTTTCTGGCTTTTTTTATGCCAGTCAAAAACTATTAAAACAAATACATGTAGCTAATTTTTAATTACAGACTATGCTTTAAAAGAGTTAAATATCAATTACAAGGACTATCATGGATAACAAATTACTACTTATTATTTTGTCGTTGTTTTTACCTCCAGTTGCGGTTTTTTTAAAGGCTGGAGTAGGTAAAGATTTAATCATTAATATTGTTCTGTGTTTTATCTTTTTTATACCCGCGGTAATTCATGCCCTTTGGCTGTGTACACGTTAAGGCATCGCTGGAAATAAATTCAGTAGCTTCGATTAAGTTTCAGTTACTGTTAACTTTACAGGTGTTAGCGTGTATAGCTATATGCTAAGCTCGCACCTGTAAATTAACCTCTGGAAATTAATAACAACATCAATGGCTGATAAAAAAGAACCTCGCTCATCGAAAACCTCAACAAAGCGCCCTGTAAAAAAGGCGGCTAGTAATACGGCTAAAACTGCAAAAAAAGCCTCCAAGAAAAAAACGGTAAAAAACACTAGTACGCGAAGCTTTGGCCGTAAACTATTTTCTATTTTTTGGAAATTGAGTCTTGCAGGTGTTGTCGCTATGGCTCTTTATTTAATCTACCTTGACGCCAAAATAACTCGTCAGTTTGAAGGTAATAAGTGGCAGTTACCAGCACAAGTATATGCTCGTGCAATGAGCTTTTATCCAGGGCAGTTTTTATCAAGCCAAGAAGTGCTTTGGGAGCTTGATAGGTTAAATTACTCGTCAGTTAATAAGCTAAGTCGTACTGGTCAGTATATAAAAAGTGGCGATAGCATTAAAATTTTTCGCCGTGAGTTTGAGTTTTTTGATGGCTTAGAGAGTGCACAAGTCATTGAGCTGCGCTTTGCAGGGAAAAAACTAGCAACGATCAAAGATAAATTTGGCAGACGACTAAACAGCGCACGTTTAGAGCCAGTGCAGATAGCCCGAATTGGGAATGATTCAAAACAGGATCGTGAGTTTGTGCCTCTTGATAAATTTCCAGCAATGCTTAAAGACACCTTGTTAGTGGTAGAAGATCAAAAGTTTTATGAGCACCATGGGGTGTCTGTATTATCTATTATGCGCGCTTTATATAGTAATATTAAAGCTGGCCGCACCGTTCAAGGGGGCAGCACGTTAACTCAGCAATTAGCTAAAAACATCTATTTAACCCGTGAACGCACCCTTATTCGTAAATTCAACGAAGCACTCATCGCATTGATTTTGGATTATAGGTACTCTAAAGATCAAATCTTAGAGGCTTATTTAAATGAAGTGTATCTTGGCCAGTCTTATAACCAAGGTGTGCATGGTATGGGCCTAGCGTCTGAGTTTTATTTTTCTAAACCAGTAGATGAGCTTGAGTTTGACCAAATAGCCCTGCTTGTTGCTATGGTTAAAGGGCCATCGTATTACAACCCGCGAAGATACAGTGAACGTACGATGGAGCGTCGAGATCTTGTCCTACGACTCATGGTTGATAATAAACTTATTGATACTCGCGAATACCGAGCTGCATTGCAGCGGCCAATTGATATCGCTCCAATGAAAGATAGCCTTCCTAAATCATACCCAGGTTATTTAGAGTTAGTGGACCGTGAGCTTAAACGATTACTCCCAGATCAAGAAGTACTTGATGCGGGGGTCAGAGTATTTACATATTTTGATTTACAAAAGCAAGCGGCGATGGAAGAAGCCATCACAGAAAGCCTACCGTATCTTGAAAGAAGAGCAACAACAGAACAACTAGAAGCCGCTATGGTGTCTGTTAATGTTGAAAAAGGTGGTGTATCAGCGTTAGTAGCTGGCCGAGATCCACGCTTTCTAGGTTTTAACCGAGTACTGGATACAAAGCGAAATATTGGCTCGTTAGTTAAGCCTGCAGTTTATTTAACAGCACTTGAGTCAGCTAATTATAACTTAGCTACATTATTAGATGACTCTCCTGTTCAAGTAACAAATCAGCAAGGCAAAGTTTGGCAGCCTGAAAATTTTGATCACCAATATCGCGGCATGATGCCACTTTATAAAGCATTCAGTAAAAGTATTAATATTCCAGCGGTTAATTTGGGGTTAGATGTAGGGGTTGATAAAGTGGCAACTACATTATCTAAACTTGGCGCTAAACAGGATATTGAGCAATACCCATCATTGCTATTAGGCGCGGTTGAGATGTCGAGCTTAGAGGTCGCTCAACTTTATACAACGCTTGCCGCTGATGGAGAATACCGAGAGTTAACCTCTATTTCAGCATTGACTGATTCCGTGGGTAAGGTTTTATATCAACACCGGGTTCGCTCAGAACCACGGTTTGATAAAGCGGCTGCTTATATGACTAAATATGCTATGAAACGGGTGACCAAAGACGGTACCGCTAAACGCTTAAATGCACATTTTCCTTCTATTCAATTAGCAGGTAAAACGGGTACCAGTAATGACTTACGTGATAGTTGGTTTGCCGGGTTTGATCAAAGCACTGTGACGGTCGCTTGGATCGGTCGTGATGATAATAAAAGTACCGGGTTGACAGGTAGCGTTGGTGCGCTTGAAAGCTATATTCGTTACTTAAAACCATTAAACCCGGAATCGATTGCTGATACCCGACCTCCAACAATTCGTTGGGCATTTGTAAATGAGCAAACAGGAATGCAAGCCCCACCAGGGTGTGGCAAGGTAATCCAATTACCACTGCGGGCTGCAGAGTTTGAACCTAGGCCAAGTTGTCAGCGCTAAGAAGTAGTTTAAAGCTTAACGTTTTTTGTTAAGCTTTAAACTTACTCATTGCATTTGATAGCCGCTCTGATAGTAGGCTTAACTTTTGAGCGTCGCCAAGGCTTGATTGAGCCGATGCTTTTGTTTCTAATGCAAGAGTACTTATTTGCTCTGCGTCATTGAGTGCTTGGGCTGTTGCCTTTGATTGCTCCTGAACTCTTTGTGCAATAAGCTCACCTTGTTGCTCTATCTCTAACATACTGGTTTGCGCATTTTGTAGTACAGAGTTGGTACTGTTAGCTGAGTTAACACATTCAGCCATTTTAGTTACGCTAGTTTGCATTTTTTGTTGAGTGTCATCGGAAGCTTTTTGTAATGAGCTGATAATTTGATGGATTTCTTGAGTTTGTAATTGAGTGCGTGATGCCAAAGTACGTACTTCATCAGCGACCACGGCAAATCCACGGCCTTGCTCACCAGCTCGGGCGGCTTCAATGGCAGCATTGAGAGCGAGTAAGTTGGTTTGATCGGCTATTTCACTAATTCCCTTACTAACATTGCCGATGTTTTGGCTATCAGTCGCTAATCGGTCTAATGCTTTTTGATTTTCTTTAAATTCAATTTGTAAGTCTTCCATGTACCTAGCAAGTTCCATGGTATTGGTTGAACTTTCTTTAACATGCCCGGCAGCGCCTTGTGCAATATGCATTGCTTGAACCGCCGAGTCCTCGACAGCGTGAGCACTGTTTGACATATCACTAAGGGCGCCGTGTATCGCACTCACGCGACTTTGTTGCTCAATTACATCTTCACTTGTTTTATAACTTGCTTGTTCTAGAGAGTGTGTAGCTTCACTTAAATCAACGGTTGTGGTTTTTACGTCCGCTAATAATTGAGTAAATGCTTTAAGTAGTGCATTGTAACGAGCTGTAATTATGCTCATTTCATCATTACCGAGGGATGTTAAGGTCGCGCTCAAATCACCATCAGCAGCTTGTTCTGCCGCATTAGCGAAGCGAGTGATTCCACCTACAACAGCTAAATAAAAGCCAATCAATAAGTAAGCTGCGCTAAGTAAGCATATGAATGAAGCAATTAACACGATATTTCTTATCAGACGCTGTTGCTGCAGCTTATCAGTTATTAGCTTTTTGAGAGTAGGGATGCTTTGGTTTATAAGTTGTTGTAAGTCATTTTGAACGGTGCTGTAGTAACGGGAAAATTCAATTTTAGATATCGATAAATTGTCTGGCTCCAGCATTTTATTATCGATAGTGTTTTTTAATTGAGTAACACTTTTTTGCAGTTTTGATAGTAAAGGGGATAGCTTTTCATTAACCAAGGGGCTTGCTTCTGTCGCTATAGCAAGTGTTTTTTGCACTTGTGCTTGGTACTGCGGTAATGACTTCGTTAAATTTGATAACGCTATAAAGGTCGTCGGAGTGAAAGCTTGGTTATTTAGTACAGTATTAGCACTATCATTAGCTAAATTTATTTGCTTGATGAGCGCGGGGATTGCAGTAACCAATACGCGATTTAAGTAAGCACTTGATAAGTGTTCATCAACAGCAAGTTGAGATTGAATGGAGATTAACTCTAGCGCATCAGCATATTGCTCGTCCCTTACATTAAAACCATGTTCGCGAGCAATTGCAGCGCTTGTATTAACTTTTCCAGTCATTTGGTTATTAAGTAAAGCCTCATAGGTTTGTAGCCCTTGGCGCTTCATTGTGGAAATATGTATGCTTTCAGTTAGTAAGCTGAGCAAGAAAAATAAACTTAATGCCAGCGGAGCGAGTAAAATACCAAACACTAAACCGATTTTAGTTTTATATTTTAAGTGTTCCATCAAGTTGATGGCAGGGGCCGTAAAGTGTCGTAATCCTGGCATAATGCTCTCTTGTTATGGGCAAAAGTTAGTTGATGAGTATATAAGACCGAAGAGCTTACTACTTTCATTCACTAATATTAGCCTAAAAACAAAAAAAGCCCTTACGGGCTTTTTTATAAAGAGCGTTAAACAATGTGTTAAAGCTTGGCGAATACTCGCTCCGCGGCTGCAATGGTATCAGCAATCTCTTGCTCTGAGTGTTCAGAGCAAACAAAGCCTGCTTCAAATGCTGATGGCGCTAAATAAACACCTTCTTCAAGCATTAAATGGAAGAACTTTTTAAAACGCTCTAAATCACATTGAGTAGCTTGTTGATAAGTGGTTACTTTTTCTTGCTCTGTGAAGAAAAAGCCATACATACCACCGGCGTAGTTAGTGGTCAGTGGAATACCCGCTTTTTTCGCTGCCGCTTCGAATCCTTCACAGATCGCTTTGCTTTTTGCTTCAAGCGCATCATGAAGACCGTCAACCTCAAGTAATTCAAGCGCTTTTAAACCAGCAGCCATAGCAATTGGGTTACCGGAAAGCGTGCCCGCTTGATACACAGGGCCGACAGGGGCGATGTAATCCATGATTTCATTCTTACCACCAAACGCGCCTACAGGCATGCCGCCACCGATCACTTTGCCTAAACAGGTTAAGTCTGGTGTGATGTTGTAATGCGCTTGAGCACCACCAAGAGCGACACGAAACCCAGTCATAACTTCATCAAAAATAAGTACTGATTTGTATTGATCACAGACTGCTCGTAAGCCTTCTAAAAAGCCTTCAACAGGAGGAATACAGTTCATGTTGCCAGCGACTGGCTCTACAATGATACACGCGATTTCATCAGCGTATTTTGCAAAAATAGCTTTCACTTCGTCTAAATTATTAAACGAAACCGTTAATGTATGTTTGGCGAAGTCTTCAGGAATACCAGGTGAATTCGGTACGCCCATTGTCAGTGCGCCAGATCCAGCTTTAACCAATAAAGAGTCGGCATGACCATGGTAACAACCTTCGAACTTAAGAATTTTATCACGGCCAGTGTAACCACGTGCTAAGCGGATAGCGCTCATGGTGGCTTCTGTGCCAGAGCTTACCATGCGTACTTTTTCAATTGATGGCACCAGCTGTTTTACTTTCTCCGCCATGAAAATTTCGGTTTCGGTAGGCGCGCCATAGCTTAAGCCATTTTCAACGGCTTCAAGTACAGCCTGTTTGATTGCAGGGTGGTTGTGACCCATGATCATCGGTCCCCATGAACCTACATAATCGATATAGCGATTGCCATCGGCATCAAAAGTAAATGGCCCTTGGGCTTTGGTAATAAACAGTGGCGTACCACCTACACCGTTAAAAGCACGTACTGGTGAATTTACGCCACCAGGGATTGAGGCTTGGGCGCGGGCAAATAAATCTTGGCTAATTGTCATGAATATTCCTATTGAGTTTTCATGGTTACATTAAAATACATTTCTTGTTTAGTCGTTACGTTTACGGCTAAACCAAGGTACTTCAACTTCATAGTTTTCTACTTTGTCAGCAACATCTAACGTTAATGCAAATAATGCCATGCGGATCAATACTCCGTTTTGTACTTGGCGGAAAATTGCTAGGTTGTCATTACTGTTTAAATCGTTATCTAGCTCATTGGCTTCTAAGCGGCTATCACGAGGTAATGGGTGCATAAGCACAGAGTTAGGTTTGCAGTGAGCGTTATAAATTGACTGACTGATGCGGAAACCTCCGCGGTATTTGTTGGCTTCTTCTTGTGATGGGAAGCGCTCTTCTTGAATGCGAGTTTGGTAAACAATATCGGCAGCTAAATTGCCTTCCATTTTATCGACAATTTCGATTTTATGACCGGCATTATCGACAGCGTCTAAAATATAGCTCGGCATTTGCAAGCCATCAGGTGCGACCATAGAAAATTTTACGTCTTTATAATGACACAGCAATTTAGATAATGAATGAACGGTACGGCCATATTTTAAGTCACCCACTAAAGCTATATGCATGCCATCAATACCCTGTTGAAAGCGATTAAGCTCACGTTCGATGGTTAGTAGGTCAAGGAGAGCTTGAGTTGGGTGTTCATTTGGACCATCACCGCCGTTAATAACCGGAACTGAGCAACCGGTTGCAAACTCAGCCACAGAGCCTGCATCAGGATGACGCATAGCTACGGCGTCAGCATAAGCTGAAATCACACGAGCAGTATCGTAAAGTGATTCACCTTTTGCCAAAGCAGAGCTTTGCATTCCCGTGGTTTCACGTACTAGGCCGCCTAATAAATTAAAGGCAGTACCGAAGCTTACGCGGGTACGGGTACTTGGTTCAAAGAATAGGTTTGCTAAGATTGCGCCTTCTAACACATTGGTACGCTTTTGCTTTTTAGCGTATGGTTCCATTTTTTTGGCTACTGAAAAAATACGTTCAATACAGTCTCGGTTGAGCTGATTAACAGAAAGAATATTTTCACCTTCGAAACTTAACATTGGGGTTATCCTATTACATTGAAAAGAGGCGCGATCAACCATTAATGATGGACACGCAATCGCGCGATATTATATCAAATTTTACAAGCTTGGTTTAGTGATGGCTAAAAATACGATAGCAAGCAGCACTAAAACAGGGAGTTCATTGAAAATACGATAAAAACGATCACTGCGCTTATTACGGTCGTGTTTAAAGTCAGCTAATAACTTAAAGCAATATGCATGATAAAGGTACAAAATAATGACCAAAACTAACTTGTAATGTAACCACATACTGTATTTAAACCACTCACGGCCGTATTCAACAATCATCAATACACCAAAAACGGCTGTTAATACGGCAAAGGGAGTAACAAATAGTAATAAACGGCGCTCCATTATCTTCAGCATCGAGCTACATGATTTTTCTTCGTTCATTGCGTGATAGACAAAAAGCCGAGGTAAGTAAAAAATGCCAGCAAACCAGGCTATCATAAAAAATACATGCAAGGCTTTGTAAACGAGTAAGGCGCTCATAATGTTCTCTTTAGTTTGTTACAGTAAGCTATTACGTATGGTGAGGATATGGCGGATCTGATCCCAACGCATAATTCCCATAATCTGTTGGTTGTCGAGTAAATTATATATATACACGGCGCCTGTGCGCTTATCTTTTAATATATCAAATGCATCAGCGAGTGTGGCTTGGCTGCTTACACCTTGTAAATTGATATAATTTATCGAGATATTTTGATCTGACATTAAACTCAAGTCATATTCAGCTAAGCGATAACCATTTTCTTCATCATAAACAATTAACGGGGTTTGACTGTTAACTGCATCAAGACTTGATTTAATTTGTTCTTTGTCATCAGAGTAGAGTAACTTAAAGTTCTCATCCATTTCATCCATCACCCCTACTTTTTGCAAGGCTTCAGTG
This sequence comes from Pseudoalteromonas mucoides, assembly GCF_049257175.1. Classification (NCBI taxonomy): domain Bacteria; kingdom Pseudomonadati; phylum Pseudomonadota; class Gammaproteobacteria; order Alteromonadales; family Pseudoalteromonadaceae; genus Pseudoalteromonas; species Pseudoalteromonas mucoides. Next base: position 60,168 of record NZ_JBMMUC010000019.1, on the reverse strand, counting down.
GCAGGGGATACATGGTAGTTAAGTCCTTGAAAGTCGAGCTGTTGTAAAAATATTGAACGATTACCAAAAAACTGAAGTGCGGTTACATAAGCAGTTGAGATCACTAACATTGCGGGCACTATTATTTCAGGACTAGAGGTCAGCTCCATAACGGTTGTAAGGGCTGCAAGGGGGGCGTGTAGTGTTGCAGCAAGTAGTCCTGCCATGCCCAAAACACTGTAAGTACCCGATATATCCACCCCAGGGCTAATAAACTGGGCGAAAAATGCCATCAGTGTGCCCATCAATACGCCAAGTCCAATAACCGGGCCAATGATTCCTCCTGGAATACCTAAACCAATTGCAAACAGCGTTGCAAACAACTTAGCAATTAAAATCGTGGTGAGCAGTTGTACGTCATCTGGGGATTCAACGGCTATGGCGATTGCGCTCATCCCTGAACCCATGGAGTGAGGCACCATATAAGCAATTAGACCCGCGATTAATCCTGCTAAAAGCAAGCGAGGAAACATACTCAGTGGCTTGAATGTGCGGATAATTAGCATTAAATTTTGGTTAAATGCAAAGGCAACAGCACCCAGAGCCATGCCAAACAAAATTAAGAATGGATAATGCCACCCACTCAATGCGGTAACGGTAATAAGCTCAAGCTCTGATGCATCGCCAAACACAAATTGGGTGGCCAAGGCACCAGTAACGGCCGCTAGCATGATTGGCACAAAAATATGCACTTTGTATTCACGAAGCACAACTTCCATAACAAAAATCACGGCAGCCAAAGGGGTGTTAAAAGATGCTGCAATACCTGCGGCAACACCACAACCACTTAAAGTACGCATGGCGTTATGTGGGAGGTGGAGTTTATCTGCTAGCAAACTTGCACCGGTTGCCCCCATATGTACAGATGGCCCTTCACGGCCCACTGAAAAACCGCTTATTAAGGCGAGTGCTCCACCAACAAATTGATTTACCGTATTATAAAGCGGCATTTGTCCGTAGTAATGTTTGATTCGATGAATTACAAAGGGAATACCAAGACGATAATGCTTAAAACCTGTGAATGCGGCAAACAAGGCTATTAAAAAGGCGGCACCAACCGGCATTAATAAACGTTCTAGGGGGGGCAGAGTGCTAAAGTCATCAGGGGTTTCGAGAAATAGCCCCTGAAAAAATAAAATGGTTAAACGAAATAGAATGATTAAAAACGCTGCAATTAATCCTGCGCATACGCCGAGTAAGCACAGTTGCACCGATGTTTTTGGCTTTGCCAAGCGACGCCTAAGCGTTTCAAGCCACATGCATTCTTCCTCGCCATTTATTTAACGAGAGTTTATCAAAATAGTCAGGTGAAGTCCTTGAGATTTTTACTGGTTTTTCACTTAATGCAAATTGATTTTGGGTATAGCTTAAGGTAGTTTGCAAAATCACCGAAATGGATATTCAAATTTGGAAAGACTCTATGCACACCGTAATGAGTATTATAACTACATTCGCGCTAATGGCTTGGCCTCTAATAGTAATGATGTCGCCAATGATGCTAGCAGCTCCTGGTGCACAAGATAGTAAAACGGCTGTGTTAAGTGCTATGTTATTTTTGCTCTACCCCGTCGCTATCTTTATTTTACTGGGTTTGTTTGAAGTTAACTATTTAGGCTTTAATAGTTTTTTGTTAGCAAAAATTAGCGCGGTCGTTGTGTGTGTGATTTTTGTGGTTTTTGGCTATTCCAGTTTGTTTATTAATATGGTCAAAGGGGTGCCTAATAGTGGCTATGCAGTTGTGAATGACACTGTGTATTTTAGTGGTAACGAGCTCACAGAAGCAGACCCTAATAGTTTTACTACTTATGACCGACAAAATTATGAAAATGAACACTCAGCATCACTGTATGCCAGCGACAAACATAGCTTTTATTACTTTGGTAAGCGGGTAGAAAATGTTGATTCTCGCAATATAACAGGGCGATTAATTGGTCATACGTTATATTGGTTTAATGACACGCAAGTGATTTTAAGAAATCAAATAATTGAAGCGGCAAATCCGCACACCTTTGCAAGTATTGATGAAAACTGGAGTTACTCAGAAACTGATGATGAATATATCATTTATTATGGTGATGAAAGATTGAAACCTGCTGATTTTGACTCTTTCAAAGTGCTTTTTAGGGCATACGCTAAAGACAAAAGTCACCTTTATTATGGTGCGGATATTATTGCCCCCGAAGCTGACTTAAAAACGTTCGAAATACTCAACATACACTATGAATTTGCACGTGATATAAATAATATTTACTATTTATCTGGCAGTGAAACCCACGCTGTTGAAGGGCTAGACCCTAACACTTTCAAAGAATTGAAACGCAGTTACATTAAAGATAAAAGCGCGGTCTATTACCATAGCTATAGTGATGGTGTACAACGTATCAGTGAAGCTGATGTCACAAGTTTTGTAGTCACAGATTATGATGAAACAACACATTCAGACGCGGGTGATAAAAACTATTACTATATGCGTGGCGAAATCGTCGCTGCAAAAACTGACTTTTAACAAATCCTCGCTAAGGTGAGGGATTCTACTGACGATAATCTATTGATAAAAGTAATCAGCAGTTGTTTACTATACTTGATTAAAACACTAGGGTATTAGATAATCGCGCCATTAGAGTAATTGAGGGGTTGGGTATGTCAGAAGAATTACCGATTAAATTTAGCGATGCTGCGGCTGTTCGTGTTAAACAATTAATTGATGAAGAAGAAAATCCTGAGCTTAAGCTGCGTGTATACGTTACAGGTGGTGGGTGTTCTGGATTTCAATATGGTTTTACTTTTGACGAAAAAGCTAACCCGGGCGATTTAGAAATCGTAAAAAATGGCGTAACACTCGTAGTTGATCCTATGAGTATTCAATATTTAGTCGATGGTGTTGTTGACTACACTGAAGGCTTAGAAGGTGCTCGGTTCTTTGTCTCAAACCCTAACGCAACCACTACCTGCGGGTGTGGCGCTAGTTTTAGCGTTTAACAAATCATAAGAAAGCCGCTGTAGAGCGGCTTTTTTGTATCTGCATTATTTTATATTGCTCTAAGACTCCCCCTTACCTATTATTAAACCAGTTTGCGCATCGATAAATTAAGATCTAATAAGGAAGCACTGCGTTGAAAAAGCTCGCCAAGCAACTCGAACAAAAACCCTACATTTTAGCTTTATCTATTATCGTTTTTATTGTTATCTGGATGAGCTCAGGAAGCTCTCAGGCAAATGACGAAGAAACAATTAAAGCTGTGGAAAAGGTTGCCAAAGTACAAGTTGTTAAACTTGTTGCGCAGGATATTAAAAAAACATTGTCGTTTTATGGTAAATCACAACCGGATAAATTAGCCAAAGTGAGCGCCCGCCAAGCAGGTGAAGTTGAGAAAATCTATGTTGAAGAAGGTCAGTTTGTCGAGCAAGGTCAGCTAATCTTAGAATTGGATAAATCAGATTTGGCAGCGCAAATAAGCTCTGCAACAGCACTTTTAAAGCAATATACCGCAGAGTACGAAGGGGCGCTGTCACTTCGTGATCAAGGGCTGCAAGATCGCGTGCAAACTATGCGCAGCGAAGCGATACTTGCACAAGGAAAGGCGCGCTTAGCTGGGCTCAAATTACAACTTCAGCGGACAGAAATTCGTGCCCCATTTAGTGGCATAATTAATAAACGCGTTGTGCAAATAGGTGACTATGTTGGCATTGGTGATCCAATTTTAGAATTAGCGGATCTCGACCCATTAGTTGTTAGAGCAAACGCAACACAAAAAGAAATGCTCGGTTTAGAAGTTGGCCAAGTTGTGCATGCCCATGTGTTAAATGATAAAACTTACCCTGGCAAAATTCGCTATATTGCTTCAGTCGCTGACGAAAGTACCAATACGTTTAGAGTTGAAGCTGCATTTTCAAACCCCAATATGAGCTTCAAAGCCGGCTTTTCAACTCAGCTTGATATTGAATTGCAATCAGCACCGGCCATGTTACTTAGTCCTGCTTATATGGCGCTCGATGATGAGGGAAACATTGGCGTAAAAATCATTGATGATAAAAAGAAAGTGGTATTTAAAAGTGTTGAACTCGCCAAATCGACCGCAGAAGGGGTTTGGCTTTGGGGGTTAGGTGAAACAGCGAATGTGATAACCCTTGGTCAAGGCTTTGTTCGAGAGGGTGATATTGTTGAGCCTGTATATATGAACGTAGACGATAAAGCTGGCGAGTAACCGATGAAGAACTTAATCGAAGCATCGCTCAATCATACTCGCACAGTACTATCTATATTCATACTGTTATTAATTTCAGGCTGGGTAACGTATCAAAATATTCCTAAAGAAGCGAACCCTGATGTAACCATTCCGTTTATCTATGTCTCTATTATTCATGATGGAATCTCCCCCGAAGATGCTGAGCGTTTACTTGTTAGGCCAATGGAAATTGAATTACGCTCAATTGAAGGCGTAAAAGAAATGACGGCCGTGGCCAGTGAAGGGCATGCCTCTGTCACATTGGAATTTATAGCCGGTATGGACCCCAAAGAGGCGCTCGCCGATGTGCGTGATAAAGTAAGCTTAGCCAAAGCTAAATTGCCTTCTGAATCAGAAGAACCTGAAGTTCATGAAATTCTGATGGAAGATGAGCAGCCGACAATTACTCTGACACTCTCTGGCGATTCACCTGAACGAGGTTTATTGACGCTTGCGCGAAACTTAAAAGATGAACTTGAAAGTATCTCGAGTGTATTAGAGGTTGATGTGGGAGGCGATCGTGAAGATATGGTCGAAATTGAAGTTGATCCACTTGCGATGATCTCCTATGGACTAGAACCAAACGATATTATTCAGTTGTTATCTAATAATAATCGTTTGGTTGCTGCGGGAACATTGGATACAGGTAAAGGGCGTTTTGCAGTAAAAATACCCTCAGTATTTGAGACTATTCAAGATGTAATGGAGCAACCAGTTAAAGTTGTTGGCGATAGAGTTGTTCGCTTTATGGATGTCGCGAAAATTCGTCGCGCATATAAAGATCCTAGCTCCATGGCACGCATCAATGGCCGCCAAGCTGTGTCGTTAGAAGTGAAAAAGCGTGCTGGTGAAAACATTATCGACACAGTCGCAAAAGTCAAACAGGTCGTTACTCAAGCTCAAAAAATATGGCCAGATCATATCCGTGTGGATTACACCGGTGATATGTCAAAAGATGTTGAAATGATGCTTTCTGATTTACAAAACAATGTGTTATCAGCAGTTCTGTTGGTGGTTATTGTGATTGTGGCTGTACTGGGGGCGCGTACTGCATTCTTAGTTGGAATTGCGATACCTGGCTCTTTTTTAACGGGCATTTTAGTCATATCCCTATTTGGTTTAACTGTTAACATCGTCGTATTATTCGCACTTATTATGGCGGTTGGTATGTTGGTTGATGGTGCCATCGTTGTTACTGAATTCGCTGATCGAGCTATGAGTGAAGGAAAGTCCCGCAAGCAAGCTTATAAAATAGCCGCAGAGCGTATGGCATGGCCTATTATCGCTTCAACGGCAACCACCTTAGCTGCCTTTGCACCGCTGATATTCTGGCCTGGCATGATGGGTGAGTTTATGAAGTACTTGCCAATTACATTAATCGCGACATTAACTGCCTCACTATTAATGGCTTTAGTGTTTGTGCCTACCATTGGTGGCTTAATAGGTAAAACACGACCATTAACGGCGCAGCAAAAAAGGGATTTAACATTAGCTGAATCAGGCGACTTAACTCAATTATCAGGGTTTTCTGGGCGCTATGTCCGATTACTTAATCGAGCGATAAATAGCCCTTGGTGGACATTGTTGGCAGCTATTGCGTTCTCTATTGTAGTGTTTTTTGCCTTTGGTGCTTCTAAGTTAGGTGTTGAGTTTTTCCCTGATGTTGAACCAAATGGCGTGAACATAAAAGTGCGCTCTTACAGTGATTTGTCTATTTATGAAAAAGACGTGATTATGAAAGAGATCGAAACGCGTATTTTGGATGTGCAAGGAATTAAAACGCTCTATGCCCGTACTGGTGGTAAAGACCAGATTGGTACATTCAGAATGAACCTAAAAGATTGGGATGAGCGTGCTCCTGCCGAAGACATTATTAGTCAGGTAAATGAGATCACCGCAAGCTTTGCTGGCGTTGAGATTGAACTGCGCAAAGATGAAAATGGCCCCGGTGGTGGTAAGGCGCTGAGTATTGAGTTAAGTTCGAAATTTCCTGAAGTGTTAAATCAACAAGCTAAAGTTATCCGTCAAGCAATTGAAAATGATGGGGCTTTTAGAAATGTTGACGACACCGCATCAAAGCCAGGCATTGAGTGGCAACTAAAGCTTAATCGTGCTGATGCTGCACGCTTTGGTGCCGATGCGGCGATGCTCGGGGCAAATGTACAATTGATCACAAATGGCTTAAAACTTGGTGAGTACCGCCCAGATGATGTAGATGATGAAATTGATATTCGAGTGCGTTTTCCTCATGATAAACGTGATTTAGGGCGTTTAGAAACATTACGTGTTAAAACAATGCACGGGCAAGTACCCATAACTCATTTTGTTGAGCGTAATGCTGCGCCAAAAGTTGATACTATTCGTCGGGTAGATGCCCATCGCGTAGTCACTATTAACGCTGATATGAAGGTTGGTGAGCAGTTAGCAAAGGCATTACCAAGATTACAAACACAGTTAAAAGAGCAGGGATTAGATCCAAGAGTTAAAATAAAGGTACGCGGCGAAACTGAAGATCAAGATGAGTCTGAAGCTTTCTTAAAAAATGCATTCTTAGTGGCACTGTTTGTAATGGGGATTATCCTAGTCACGCAATTTAATAGCTTTTATCAAGCATTTTTAATCCTCAGTGCTGTGTTATTTTCAACAGTAGGGGTATTTCTTGGTTTATTAGTATTGCAGCAGCCATTTGGTATTGTTATGTCAGGCATTGGGGTGATTTCATTAGCGGGTATTGTTGTTAATAATAATATTGTATTAATAGATACTTATAATGTTTTACGTAAGCAGGGGCTGGCAATAGAAGATGCAATTTTAAGAACTGGAGCACAACGTTTAAGACCTGTATTGCTGACGACAGTTACAACGATTTTAGGATTAATGCCGATGGTGTTACAAATCAATATCGATTTATTTAATCGCACTATCGATTTTGGTGCACCGTCGACTCAATGGTGGGTGCAGCTTGCTACGGCTGTTGCAGGAGGACTCACCTTTGCAACGGTACTGACTCTTGTTTTAACCCCATGTTTATTAATGTTACGTGAGCGAAAAAACAACAATTAGTTAAATTCAAGTCATTTATGACTGATGAGTGACTTGAATCATTAGAACAAAAAAACCTAACACTAGGGCTGAAAAGCTTAAAATGTATATAAAGCCTTTTTTACCTTGTTTAATTGGGACTCTATTTTTCTTAAGAAAAAAGTACCAAATTAAACAAAGTATAATGGGTAATAAAAAAAGTAATCGGAACATATTTCTTTATCCTCGCTTTATTTCTGCATATTTATATCATAACCTACTAATTTTTAAAGTAAAAATAATTTATTGTAAAACAGGTTTATTTAGATAAATTATTTGATACATTAAAGAGGAACGAATAATTGAGTGTTTACTTTATTGTTGGTTTAACAATAACCAAAGTTAGAAAACTTGGAGCCTTCAAAAGGTAAGGTTTTAAGTTTTTACTCTATAACTGTTATTATAGTATATAATGTATCCAAGAGTGAGACGGGCAAATTTCACTCTTATATTAGTTTAATTTTAAATCATCTAGTAGGAGATGTTTTTTATGATGGGTAAAACTGTTTCTTCGGAAGAGAATTCGAAGTTGACCAAATGGCTTAAAGTTAAGCGCCATGAAAAGGGTCACACAATGCGCAGCCTTGCACAAGTTCTTGGTACGCCGCACTCTTTTATCGGTAAAATTGAAAATCAAGAACGTCGTTTAGACGTAATTGAGTTTTTACGTTATTGCGATGCGTTAGAAGTTGACCCATATGAAGGGTTAGGATTATTAAAAGAAGATTGATTTTTAGTCTCTTTTATTAGTTTTTCATGTAAGTGCAAGGAAGCGCTTTCACACACTACTTATTTAATATTGTTGTGATAATTATTTTCAAGCTCGTACAATTTATGCCGAATTAAATATAAAAAGACTAACGACGGCAACACCATTAATGCTGTTAAAATAAAGAATAACGACCAGTTCCCACCCAACCAATCATCAATTACTACGCCACTGTAACTCGAAAGCAAAGTTCTCCCTAAGTTGCCTAAAGACGCTAAAAGCGCATAGTGTGTCGCACTAAAAGCTCGGTCGCAGAGCATAGATATAAATGCCACCATCGCCACGAGTGACCATGCTTGAGTAAAACCATCAACAACAATAGCCATAGCATATAAATGCTCTTGCGGACCTGCAACGGCTATCCAGGAAAACATTAGATTTGATGCAGCCATAGCCACACCACTTATAAATAGGCCCTTAACTATGCCGTATTTATGGTTAAAAATACTGCCTAAAAAGGCAAACACAATGGTAATTAATCCTGTGCCAAGTTTTGAGTAATTCGCTATTTGGGTGTTGCTAAAACCGACCTCTTTATAAAATACGATCGACATACGGGCTAAAAATGCTTCACCAATTTTAAATAAGAATATAAAGGCAAGTAGCGCCAAAGCTGTTTTAACCCCGTTACGGGCAAAAAAAGTTCTAAATGGATCTAGCACCGTCACGGCTAACCATGCCACAATTTTGGTCGACTGCGAATGTTGGCTGTTACTTACAAGCTTTGCTTGGTAAATACGCTCAAGTTCTGCATGGACTGCTTCACGATTTGATTTAGGCTCTTTTGCCCAAAATACACAACTCATCAGTAGAAGCATTAAAGTAGCTAAAAAATAATATACTTGCGGCCAACCAATACTGGGAATATCCGCCATATAAAAAGGGATTGCGCCCAGTAATGCATAACCGCTCCACCAACCTGAAGTTGCCATTGCAGCAGCGGCTGTGGCTTTATGGCTTTCGTTTTCCTCGAGAGTATCAATTCTGAAGGCATCAATAGCGATATCTTGGGTGGCCGATGCGATTGCTATGAGCAAGCATAATGCAGCTGCGACTGCTAAGTGGTCGGTTATATTTAGCCCTGCTAATAACAGTACACCAATTAAAATAAAGCTTTGGCAAAAGAGGATCCAGCTACGGCGCTGACCGAGCCAATTATATAATAGAGGGAGTTTGATGCGATCAACCAAGGGTGACCATAAAAAGTTAATACTATAAGCGCCAAAGACGATACCGAATAAGCCTATCATACTGCGACTCAAACCTTCATCTTTTAGCCATGCAGACATTACAGAGCCAATTAATACCCATGGAAAACCGCTACTCATACCAAATATGAAAACGTTAATTAATCGCTTGTCTTTAAAGTAAGAAAAATATTCAGTAATAGATAAGTTGTTTTTCATAGCGCCTTCATGGCAAAGAGGGATACAAGGGGCTTGAATTTGTCAGCCCCATTAATTTTATAAAGGAGTTGGTTCTAATACAGCCATATTTAAAATCACCACCGGGGTTTTTGGCACAAAATCATAACCAATTTTATCGTTGAAACCGGTTTCAACCTGCATTATTTTATCAAGTGTTTCATAGCCATCCATCACAGTGCCAAATACTGCGAAGCCCCATTCACGGCCAGGGTTTAAATGGTCGTTATCATCCATGTTAAAAAAGAACTGGCGGGTGCCTGAGTGAGGTTGTCTATCTTGGTAAGCCATTGCAATACTATACATATCGTTTTTAGAGCCATTACCACTTTCGTTAAAAATAGGGTCACCTTCGTAAACACCTTCATAGTCTTTATCGTAGCCACCGCCTTGAATTACAAAGTCACGATCGTTTTCCATATCACGTTCAACGCGATGAAATACAGTGCCTTTGTAGCTGCCATCCATCACATAGGTCAAAAAGTTATTAACCGTGATAGGGGCTTTAGAGCGGTCCATTTCAATGACGATTTTTCCCATTGTCGTTGTTATTTCAACGCGTGGAAACATATTGTTCTTTTGTACAAAGCGGCCTTCTGTGGCTGCCATTAAGTTTTGGCTAATTAATAAAAATGCGCAGAATATAAAAAGACGTTTCATGTTTAACCTTCTAAAAATGCCAGTAATTCAGGGTCTGATACCATGCGGGTAATTAATTGTTCAGTCAACTTATTCAGCTGACCTTCTATTTTTGCTCTATCGTGACCAAGCGGGCCTTCAAGATTAGCATTACCACGGTAAATTTTACTAAAGTTGCTTGAGCTTCGAATGACTCGCACTCCTAGCTCTATTTTGGCATTACTAGTATGAGTCAGCATTTGTTCGCTAACAACGGCTTGTAAAGTATGTATGTCTACTTCAAAACGTGTGGTCGCTAAATTAGAAATACTGGCACCATTACGACTTAAAGCGCTATCTAAAATGCTTTTAATGGATTCAGTTATACCTTGGCTGGCAATGGTTTTTGTTTTATCTGAAGTAATTAATTTGAGTGTTGCAGGATCACCACGTAAATCAATAACACTGGTACTAAGGCTTTGGCTAATAGCACTGATCTTACCGCCTTGGTATACAGGATTTAAGATCATTTGATTTGGTTGGTGACTACTGCAGCCACCAAGGGCTAATAAAATACAACAAGGTAAAATGTAGTTTTTCATTTCTATAGCATTCCATTATTTTTAGTTGCACTTAAAACGACGAACTTCTTATTTGAGCCAAGTAGTTGGCAATTGCCAAACATGCGCTTTAGCTTGTCATGATAATCGAGATGACGGTTGCCAATAATACGTAATTCGCCGCCATTTTTTAAGGTATCTTTTGCTTGTTTAAACATTTGCCATGCAATATGGTCTGTGACAGCTTGTGCCTGATGAAAAGGCGGGTTGCATAACACAATGTCAACACTCTCTCGTTCAAAACCAGTTAAACAGTCGTTTTCGATAAATGAACATTGTTCGAACTTATCTTCCATATTGAGTTCAACGTTTAGTCGTGCTGACTCAACCGCCATGTAAGACTCATCAACAAAGCTCACTTCAGCATTAGGGCAGCGTGACAATGTCATTAACCCAACTACACCATTACCACAGCCTAGATCAATAATGCGCTTTGTTTTGCTGGTTTGTGGTAAATAATTAAAAAAGAACCGCGCACCGATGTCTAGTGAGTCACGTGAAAAAACATTCGCATGGTTGCTGATGCTAAAGTCAGTGCCTTCAAGTTGCCAGTTTACAGGGAAGTCAGCTGCTTTATAGCCTCCGGTAGCTTGGCTTATAATTAAGCGTGATTTTTTAACCGCTAAACTTGTTTTGGTCTCACCAATATAATGCTCAAACGCTTTGATGGTCGAATTGTGAATATCTTTTGTTTTACCTGCGCCAATAACGGGAGTGCTCGGTGCAAGCACTTCGCTGAGTTCTGATAACTGATATTGCATAAATCCGAGCGTGCGTGGCACTTTCATAAGCACTAAATCTACGTTTTCGGGTAGTGCAGATAAACTGTCCAACTGGCTAAAGTTTGATGTGGCAATTTTGTTTTCAGCTAAGTTATAAGCGGCTGCTTGATGGCTAATATAAGAATCATTGACTGAACAAACTGTTAATCCTTGTTTACTAAAGTAACAAGATAAAGCACCGAAGCTGTCATTAAAAATCAGCAATGAGCGACAATCAGGGTAATGTTCAGTAACATAGTCAACAAGGTACTGATCAGCAGAGTCCCAAGCTTGTAAGCTACGGTTTTTTTGATCTAGCGGAAAACGTTCAAGAGTAAAGGATGTATCGCCGAGCTGTGCTTGCGTGGTCATAATAGTTTAGTGATCAGTAATCAAATGATAGGTAAATTCTAACATGCAACGGCCAAACGCCAACCCCCAACAGTTACCAAATGGCTTTTCTTATCAAAGAAGGGCGCTTAGTGCGCAAAAAAGCCTCGATTTATTTTATCATTTACAGCAAAACTTACCTTGGCAACAACCCATCACAACTGTGTATGGTCGAACAGGACCTATTCCACGACTGCAATGTTTTATCAGTGATAATGACATTGAGTATGGGTATTCGCAGAGTAAATTAATTGTTGAACCTTGGCCGACTGTATTATTGGCGATGCGAAAACGGTTAGAGCGCCATTTACAACAGCCTTTTAACTCTTTGTTGGTTAATTATTACCGAGATGGGAACGATACCATGGGCTGGCACAGCGATGATGAAATAGAGCTTGGCTCTGAGCCCACCATAGTGTGTGTATCACTTGGCGCAGAGCGCGCATTAAAGTTAAAGCATAAAACCAGCCATAAAGTGAGTGAGCTAAAATTACACAGTGGTAGTTGTTTAGTCATGCATGGTCACAGCCAGCGTGATTACCAGCATGCAATAGCTAAGCAAACTACCTTGGCTCACCCGCGTATTAGTTTAACCTATAGATATATAAAGCAAACTCACTAATTTTGTTAGCCAAGGCGCTTGGCAACTTGTTATAGTAGATTAATAAATTAGATATGAATCGGCCTTTTTATGTCAATGCAACAACAAATACAAAATAAAATTGCAGATGCAATTGCGTGTAAACACCTTAACGTAGTTAACGAAAGCCATATGCACAGCCGTGGTGAAGATTCTCACTTTAAAGTTATTGTCGTTAGTGAAGAGTTTAGCGGTAAACGTTTATTGCAACGTCACCGTCAAATTAACGAAGTATTAAAAGATGAGTTGGCGAATCATATTCATGCGTTGGCCATTCATACTTTTACCCCCGATGAGTTTAGTGAGCAAGAAGGCAATGTTGCAGATTCGCCAACGTGTTTGGGTGGTTCTAAATTAGATTAACGGCCAGGTCTGAGAGTAGAGAATACTGATCAGACCTGTATTTTTACAATTAGCCTTTAAACTAGCGCTAATTTTTATTGAGATAGATATAGGATGATCAATGGTCATTAAGCCTAAAATTCGCGGATTTATCTGTACTAACGCCCACCCAGTAGGCTGTGCAGAGCACGTACAAGAACAAATTAACTATGTAAAACAACAAGGCGAGCTAAAAGATGCGCCTAAAAATGTACTAGTTATTGGTGCGTCTACAGGCTATGGCCTTGCATCGCGTATTACTGCCGCATTTGGTGGAGGTGCTAAAACCTTAGGTATTTTCTTTGAAAAAGAAGGTACTGAGCGTAAAACAGGATCTGCGGGTTGGTATAATACTGCGGCATTTCAAAATGCGGCTGATGAAGCAGGCCTTTGGTCTAAAAATATCAACGGTGATGCGTTCTCAAACGAAATCAAACAAAAAGCGATTGAGACAATTAAGGCAGATTTAGGTAAGGTTGATTTAGTTATCTACAGCCTTGCATCTCCTCGTCGTACTGATCCAAACACCGGTGAAACGTACTCTTCTACTCTTAAGCCAATTGGCGATGCGGTGACGACTAAAAACCTTAATACGTCAAAGCGTGAAATTGATGAAATAACAGTAGAAGCAGCAAGCCAAGAAGATATCGATAACACCATTAAAGTAATGGGTGGTGAAGATTGGGAAATGTGGATTGATGCACTTAAAGAAGCCGACGTTCTGGCTGACAACTTCAAAACCAGTGCTTATACATACATTGGTAAAGAGTTAACTTGGCCAATATACGGCCACGCAACGATCGGTAAAGCAAAAGAAGACTTAGATCGCGCCACGGTTGCTATTAAAGAGTCGACTAAATCATTAAATGGTGAAGCGTATGTTTCATCACTTAATGCAGTAGTAACACAAGCAAGTTCTGCAATTCCGATTATGCCGCTTTATATTTCTGCACTATTTAAAGTAATGAAAGCAGATGGCACCTATGAAGGCACGATTGAGCAAATTCATAGTTTATTTACCGAGAATCTATATGGCGATTCACCACGCTTTGATGACGGTGGCCATTTATTCCAAAACTACAAAGAGTTGGAAGATGATGTGCAAGCACGTATTCAAACGGTGTGGGATAGCGTAACGACAGAAACAATTGATGAGCTAACCGATTATGTGGGTTATCACAATGAGTTTTTACGCTTGTTTGGTTTTGGTATCGACAGCGTTGATTACGAGCAAGACGTAGAACCTGTCGCACACATTGCAAACATGATTGACTAATTCTGTTCGTGAATTAAAAAAAGTCGCTTCGGCGACTTTTTTATTGCCTGGAATATATTGTTAGAGTTATTTACGGATATTTTCTGTTTAATTTTCATCCTTACTCGCGGGCAATTACACTTTGGTCTATATTGAATTTTATTCAAATGTAGCTATTGAGCTAAATTACTGCTCCTGTCGTATAAATTTCATATTTACACTCGCATAGTGACCCTGATTGGTGTTAAAATTCGGGCAATATATGTGAGGAGTTTTACTGCGTTGCTTGTTTTGTATCTTAAACAGGCAGTTCTTTGATATCTTGAATTTGCTTGAATAGTCAAAAAGCGACGTGGTTGGTACGATTTTTCAGTTTCTTTCCGTTAATGTAGTGCAAGTGCGTATGATCAACATAAAAAAAGGTCTGGACTTACCCATAGAGGGCGCACCTCAGCAAGTTATTCATGATGGCTCAGCCGTCAAACGTGTAGCTGTGCTAGGTGAAGAGTTTATTGGTATGCGTCCAACCATGCATGTTCGTGTGGATGACCAAGTTAAAAAAGGCCAGGTACTTTTTGAAGACAAAAAGAACCCAGGTGTATTATTTACTGCCCCAGCTGCTGGTACAGTAAAAGAAATTAATCGTGGTGCAAAACGTGTGCTGCAATCTGTCGTTATTGAAGTAAATGGCAGTGAGCAAATCACCTTTGACTCTTTCAAGGCCGATGAGCTTTCAAGCTTAGACCGTGAAAAAGCCAAAGAAGTACTAATTCAGTCAGGTCAATGGACAGCACTTCGTGTTCGCCCATTCAGCAAAGTAGCAGCAGTGGATGCAAATCCTAGCTCTATTTTTGTGACGGCTATCGACACTAACCCATTAGCTGCAGATCCTGCGGTTATTATTGCCGAAAATGCGCAAGCATTCGAAGCGGGTTTAGCTGTGGTATCTCGTTTAACTGACGGTAAAGTATTTGTTTGTAAACAAGCTGGTAGCCAAGTACCTAGTTCATCAATCCCTCAAGTAGAAGTACATGAGTTTGGTGGCGTACATCCGGCTGGCCTTGTTGGCACACATATCCATCACTTAGACCCAGTATCTGCAAGTAAGCAAGTTTGGCATATTGGTTACCAAGACGTTATTGCGTTTGGTCACTTATTCCTTACTGGTGAAATCAACACAGATCGTGTTATTTCTCTTGCCGGTCCACGTGTTAAAAATCCTCGTTTAGTGAAAACTCAACTAGGCGCTGCACTGGATGATTTAGTTGCGGGCGAATTAGAAGACGGTGATAACCGTGTCATTTCTGGTTCTGTTCTAGCAGGTGCTATTTCTGCAGGTCCTCAAGCTTTCTTAGGTCGTTACCATGTTCAAGTATCAGTATTACTTGAAGGTCGCGAAAAAGAATTGTTTGGTTGGATCCGTCCAGGTAGCGATAAATTCTCAGTGACACGTACTTTCTTATCTCACCTTGCGCCAAGTCGTTTATTTAAAATGACAACGTCAACAGGTGGTTCAAAACGTGCGATGGTTCCAATTGGTAACTATGAGCGTGTTATGCCGTTAGATATCTTACCAACGCTTTTATTACGTGACTTAATCTCACGTGATTTAGATGGTGCTATCTCATTAGGCGCACTTGAACTTGATGAAGAAGATTTAGCGTTATGTACCTTCGTTTGTCCAGGTAAATACGAGTATGGTTCAATCCTACGCGATTGCTTGACTACGATCGAGAAGGAAGGCTAGAGAGATGGGTTTAAAGAAATTTCTAGAAGATATCGAGCCGCATTTTGAAGCCGGTGGTAAACATGAAAAGTGGTATGCCCTGTATGAAGCAGCAGCAACTATTTTTTATACACCAGGCTATGTAAATAAAGGCGCGACACACGTTCGTGACAACATCGACCTAAAACGTATGATGATTTTAGTGTGGATGGCGACGTTCCCAGCCATGTTTTTTGGTATGTTCAATATTGGTCATCAGGCCGCCGGTGCATTAGCACAAGGTTTTGAACTAGCAAACTCTTGGCAAGTTGGTTTGTTCCAGTTATTTGGTGGTGAATTAACCGCTAACTCAGGCTGGGGCGCTAAAATGTTTTACGGGGCATGCTTCTTCTTGCCAATCTACGCAGTAACCTTTGCTGTGGGTGGTTTTTGGGAAGTATTATTTGCTTCAGTGCGTAAGCATGAAGTTAACGAAGGTTTCTTCGTAACGTCAGTGTTATTCGCTTTGATCCTTCCTGCAACGATTCCTTTATGGCAAGTAGCGTTAGGTATCACGTTTGGTGTAGTAATCGCTAAAGAAATCTTTGGTGGTACTGGCCGTAACTTCTTAAACCCTGCATTAGCGGGCCGTGCATTTTTATTCTTTGCATACCCCGCGCAAATTTCAGGTGACACAGTATGGACAGCAGTAGATTCATTCTCTGGTGCAACTATGCTAGGTCAAGCGTTTGTTGGTTCACTAGACTTTAGCAACATGGAGCTATGGTGGAATGCGTTTTACGGTTTCATTCAAGGTTCAGTAGGTGAAACATCTACACTTGCATTGTTAGTGGGTGGTTTATTCCTTATCTATGTTCGTATCGCTTCTTGGCGTATCGTGCTAGGTGTGTTCTTGGGTATGGTTGCAACTGCATTCTTATTAAATGCAATTGGTTCTGATACTAACCCAGTATTTGCAATGCCTTGGCATTGGCACTTAGTATTAGGTGGTTTTGCTTTTGGTATGTTCTTTATGGCGACAGACCCAGTGTCTGCTGCATTTACCGATAAAGCAAAATTCGCATACGGCGCACTTATTGGTGTGATGGTAGTAATGATCCGTGTAATCAACCCTGCATTCCCTGAGGGTATGATGCTAGCAATCTTATTTGCTAACTTATTTGCACCATTATTCGATCACTTTGTAGTGCAGGCTAATATCAAGCGGAGGTTGGCACGTAATGTCTAGTAATAACGAATCAATCGGCAAAACGCTAACCGTTGTTGTTGCACTATGTTTAGTGTGTGCAATCATCGTATCGTTTGCTTCAGTTCAGCTTCGCCCATTACAGCAAGCTAACAAAACGCAAGATATTCAAAAAAATATCTTAGCCGCAGCGGGTATCGATGCAGTTGAAAATATCTCTGATACATTTAACTCAAAAATCGAAGCACGTGTTGTTAATATGGAAACTGGTGAGTTTGTGGATGTTGATCCTAACTCATTTGATTTCGAAAAAAGCAAGTTCGACCAGAACATCAGTAAGTCTTTAAAAGAGAAAGGTGTTAAAGATATAGCTGGTATCCAGCGTATGACTGATAACTCACCTGTATATATCTCGAAGAAAGCAGACGGTTCTACAGATGCAATTATTTTGCCAATCCAAGGTTACGGCCTTTGGGGTGTAATGTATGGCTTCTTAGCACTTGAAAGCGATGGCGAAACTGTTAAAGATATTAACTTTTATAAGCACAACGAAACACCAGGCTTGGGTGGCGAAATCCAAAACCCACAGTGGACTGCAAGTTGGAATGGTAAAGAGTTACCAATCAACATTGTAAAAAGTGGCGCTAAAAATGAGCATCAAATCGATGGCTTATCTGGTGCAACTTTAACGTCTAACGGTGTTGATCACGCAGTTGATTTTTGGACTGGCGAAAACGGCTTTGGTCCTTTCCTTGCGAGAGTACGTGAAGGAGCGTTGAAATAATGGCTGATACTAAAGAAATGAAGTCGGTTCTATTTGGACCGGTATTCGCAAATAACCCAATCGCATTACAAGTACTTGGTGTTTGTTCTGCGCTTGCGGTAACGTCAAGCTTAAAAAATGCGTTAATCATGTCAATCGCATTGACATTGGTAACGGCGTTTTCAAGTTTGTTTATCTCTATGATCCGTAACCAGATCCCGTCATCTGTTCGTATCATCGTGCAAATGACTATCATTGCATCACTAGTAATCGTGGTTGACCAAGTGCTACAGGCCTTCTCTTATGCTACGGCAAAAGAGCTGTCGGTATTCGTTGGTCTAATTATTACTAACTGTATCGTAATGGGTCGTGCAGAAGCATACGCAATGAAATCACCACCTATCATGTCATTCCTTGATGGCATCGGTAATGGTCTTGGTTACTCTGTAGTGTTACTGACTGTTGGCTTTATTCGTGAGCTATTTGGTAAAGGTACTTTGTTTGGCGCTGACATCATCCCTCTTGTACAAGATGGTGGTTGGTACCAACCTATGGGTCTATTGATTTTACCACCTAGTGCTTTCTTCATCATTGGTTTATTCATTTGGGTACTTCGTACTTATAAGAAAGACCAAGTAGAAGCGAAAGGGTAAGGGGCAGACAATGGAACATTATATTAGTTTATTCGTAAAAGCGGTTTTCATTGAAAACTTAGCGCTAGCCTTCTTCCTAGGTATGTGTACTTTCCTTGCAGTATCAAAGAAAGTAACCACGTCTATCGGCCTAGGTGTGGCAGTTATCGTGGTATTGGGTATCTCAGTACCAGTTAACAACTTGGTTTATCATGCGGTTCTTGCACCTGGTGCACTTGAGTGGCTTGGCTACCCTGAAGCAGACCTTAGCTTCTTACGTTTCTTGACTTTCATCGGTGTTATTGCAGCACTGGTACAAATTCTTGAAATGGCATTAGATAAGTTCTTCCCTGCACTATATAACGCGTTAGGTATCTTCCTACCATTGATCACAGTTAACTGTGCAATCTTTGGTGCGGTATCTTTCATGGTAGAGCGTAACTATAACTTCGGCGAGTCTGTGGTTTATGGTATCGGTTCTGGTGTAGGTTGGGCGCTAGCAATTACATTACTTGCTGGTATTCGTGAAAAAATGAAATATTCAGACGTGCCAGACGGCCTACGTGGTTTAGGTATTACCTTCATCACAGTTGGTTTGATGGGTCTTGGCTTTATGTCATTCTCTGGTATTTCACTTTAATAGGTAGCGAGGATAAATCATGAGTTATGAGATTTTCTTAGGCGTTGGTGTTTTCATCGCTATCGTTGTACTACTAGTTTTAGTCATCATTGGTGCTAAATCTAAGTTAGTTGCAAGCGGTGACATCATCATCGGCGTAAATGGCGATCCAGATAAAGCCATTAAAACATCAGCAGGTAGTAAGCTATTAGGTGCGCTATCTGAGTCAGGTATTTTCGTATCATCTGCATGTGGTGGCGGTGGCTCTTGTGGTCAGTGTCGTGTTCACATCAAAGAAGGTGGCGGCGATATCTTACCAACAGAACTTGATCACATCTCTAAAGGTGAAGCCCGTGAAGGCTGTCGTTTAGCGTGTCAGGTAAATGTTAAAAACGACATGGAAATTGAACTTGAAGAGTCAATTTTCGGTGTTAAAAAGTGGGATTGTGAAGTTATTTCTAACGATAACAAAGCAACCTTCATCAAAGAGCTTAAGCTACAAATTCCTGATGGCGAGTCAGTACCGTTCCGTGCCGGTGGTTATATTCAAATTGAAGCCCCAGCGCACCACGTTAAATACGCTGATTTCGATGTACCAGAGGAATACCGTGGCGACTGGAACCATTTTGGTTTCTTCAAACTGGAGTCAAAAGTAGACGAAGAAACAATTCGTGCTTACTCAATGGCTAACTACCCAGAAGAAGAAGGCATCATCATGCTTAACGTGCGTATTGCTACGCCGCCGCCAAGAGATTTAAGCTTGCCTTGTGGTAAAATGTCATCGTACATTTGGTCACTTAAAGAAGGTGATAAAGTAACTATCTCTGGTCCATTTGGTGAATTCTTCGCGAAAGAAACTGACGCTGAAATGGTATTCGTAGGTGGTGGTGCTGGTATGGCGCCAATGCGTTCACATATCTTTGACCAACTTAAACGCTTAAACTCTAAGCGTAAGATGAGTTTCTGGTATGGTGCACGTTCTAAACGTGAAATGTTCTACGTAGAAGATTTTGACGGCTTAGCGGCTGAAAATGATAACTTCGTATGGCATACAGCACTTTCAGATCCACAACCTGAAGATAACTGGGAAGGCTACACTGGCTTTATCCATAACGTGTTATTTGAGAACTATCTTAAAGATCACGAAGCGCCAGAAGATTGTGAGTTCTACATGTGTGGTCCTCCAATGATGAACGCAGCTGTTATCACAATGTTGAAAGACTTAGGTGTTGAAGACGAAAATATCTTACTAGATGATTTCGGTGGCTAACACTGATACCAAAACAGTTTAGTTTTGGTTAGAATATCAGCCTCGTAGCAATACTTGTTACGAGGCTTTTTTATTTCAAAATTTAAAGTAGGCTGCCATGATTAGAGTTTTTCACCCGCAGGCATTAATTGCCTTATTTTTTCTTACCTTCACTTTACTTATATCTGGCTGTGGCCAAAGTGATGAACCTAAAGAGCTTTACCTTGAAGGTAAAACCATGGGCACTACTTATCACATTAAAGTATTTGCTAAGCAAGAAAAGCTCGATACATTGAATTTACTACCTGAAATTACCGAGCTGTTAAAAGATATTAACCTATCAATGTCGACTTATATTAAAGAGTCAGAAATCAACCAATTTAACCGTTTAGCTGCCGGTGAAGTCATGCCAATTAGCAGTGACTTTAGAGCGGTGGTGAGCGAATCAATTCGCTTAGGGGAGTCAACTAAAACGCTTGATGTGACAATGGGACCCTTGATTGACTTATGGGGATTTGGTCCAGATAAAAAACCAACTAAACGCCCAACGGACGAAGCATTAGCTAGCATGATTGCTAAAATTGGCGTTGATAAATTAAAACTAACTGAGCAGGGGTTAGCGAAAACGATTGACGGCTTAGAGCTTTCGTTTTCATCAACTGCAAAAGGCTATGGTATTGATAAAGTTGCCGAGCTACTAGAAAGCCATGGTTTAACTAACTATATGGTAGAAATTGGTGGTGAGCTGCGCATTGCAGGTAAAAAGCCTAACGAACAGGATTGGCGCATAGCGATTGAACAACCAGACGCGGAGCCTGGCACACGCAAGGTGCACCATATTTTAGCGCCAGGTAATAATGGTATGGCGACATCGGGTGATTATCGTATATTTTATGAAATGGATGGTGTGACTTACAGCCACTTAATTGATCCAGTTACCGGTATGCCAAGTCGTCATGATCTAGTATCAGTTACCGTATTGCACCCTTCAGCAATGACAGCTGATGGCCTTGCTACTGCATTAACTATTATGGGGATGGATAAAGCTCAAGCCTATGCAGAAAAAAATGACTTAGCGGTCTATCTAATAGCTAAATCGAAGGATGGTTTAGTGACTTATTCAAGCCCAGCATTTAAACCCTATTTGTAGCATGGTTTAAATACGTTTATAATGCACTCAACTTGATGGTTAGCATCAAGCACTTTTTAATTGCTGAACAATAGGGGCTAAGCAATGTCACTTTTTCTTCTTACTTTTGGTTTACTTATTTTAATTGTCGCAGCAATGGCCATTGGCATGATAATGCAGAAAAAATCTATGGCTAGTAGCTGTGGTGGCCTAGGTTCAGTAGGCATTGATAAAGCCTGCGATTGTGATGACCCATGTGACAAACGTAAAAAGCGCATGGCAAAAGAGCAAGTTTGGAAAGAAAACCAAATTTTATAAGCTCGATAGACGTGAGTAAAAAGCGCCCTTCACCTTGGCGCTTTTTTTGTGGCTTTAAAAGATTAACTATTCACCATGTAGGTCAGCTATGCAGCCATTTTCAACTAAAGTGTACTTTTTACGTCACGGTGAGCTTGAGCAGCAAAATGTATTAGCTGGGCGTAGCGACTTTGAGTTGAGCAAAAAAGGTGTTCAGCAGTTAGAAGATGCAGTTGCTGGGCTTTGTGATATCACCTCTGTAACAAGCTCTCCTTTAAAGCGTTGTAAATTATTTGCTCAACAGCTTGCCAATACTCGCCAACTCCCGCTCAACATTGACAGTGCAATCGCAGAGTATGATTTTGGCGATTGGGATGGGCAAAGTTATGAAGTGCTTTGGCAACAAAGTAGCTCACCGACAATCGGAGACTTTTGGCAAAACCCTTGGCAAATTACGCCCCCCAATGGCGAATCCATGAACGCGTTTTATAGCCGAGTTGAAACTTGGTGGCAGGGGTTATTGGCGATGATCAGCACACCCAATACAGGAGCGCATTTAGTCATAACGCATGCTGGTGTTATTAAGCAGTTGTTGGCGATAGTATGTCAGCTCCCTCGTGAGTCACTCATTAGCCAAAATGTATTTTCAATCCCTTATGCCGGACTTATTTGTGTTGATGTTTACATTGATGAACAAGGTGAAGCTTGGCCTAAAATTGTTTTCTAGGCTGTTTTTAGCCATCTAGAAAGATATTAATTGAAATATAAACTCACCTGCTCATAATAGAGGGGTATTTAGGAATGAGGTGCAAGTCCTCAGCTGTTCCCGCAACTGTAAGTCACATTAGTGATAAGTCAGATACTAAATACGTTAAATCAACTTAAATAACTGAGCGGGTAAACTCATCTTTTTCATAAGCATTTGCTTGTGTTTACTGCATTGGGTTTTCGCGTGCTAGCAGAGATAAACATTGCAGACACCAACAGCGCTTCTTACCGTCGACGATTTATCGTGGACTGTTGCTAATACAGCTATTCTAAAAAAAATAAACATCAGCATTGAGCAAGGCCAGTTTATTGGCTTGCTTGGGCCTAATGGTGCGGGTAAGTCGAGTTTATTGCGTTGTCTTTATCGGTTTAATAAACCTACATGTGGTCAAGTACTGCTTGGTTCACATGATATTTGGCAATTAAGCGCGGATAATTTTGCTAAGCAAGTTGCCGTGGTTCTGCAAGAAACACCCTCACAATTTAATCTATCTTTGTATGATGTGGTCAGTCTTGGGCTTACTCCGCATAAGCGTCTTTTTAGTGGCACCACACAAAGTGATAAGCAGCTAATTCACCAAGCGATAAAACAAGTAGGCTTAATAGAGCATGCTAACCAAGCGTTTGATTCGCTCTCCGGTGGTGAAAAGCAACGTGCTTTAATTGCCCGTGCCATAGTGCAAAAGCCACAGCTTTTGATTATGGATGAGCCTACCAGCCACCTTGACGTAAAATATCAAATTCAATTAATGGAATTAGCCAAATCACTCGGTGTAACAGTGTTGGCATCGTTTCATGATTTAAATTTAGCAGCCAGCCTGTGTGATGAGTTATTCGTTATCGACCATGGTGAAATCGTTTCATCGGGCACACCAGAGCAGGTTATAACAGAGAAAATGCTAAGCGATGTATTTGGCGTGTGTGCTCAAGTATCCAGCCACCCGCAAAGTACAGCGCAATCCATTCCGCATATAACGTATTTTTATGGTTATCAATCAGGAGCGCTTCATGCAACTGAAAAATAACCTATTACTACCGCTAACTATGGTATTAAGTGTACTGAGCATCTTCGTCGCATTGAGCTTTGGTGCTGCCCCTAGTAAGTTTATTGATGTTTACCACAGCGTAATTGGACAGTGGTTTGGCCAAGGTAGTGATTCGTTTATTGAGCGGATAATTTGGCAGCTACGTTTGCCGCGTACGTTATTGGCATTTTTAGCAGGCTCAGGACTTGCAATTGCAGGGCTAATTTTGCAAACCGTGACCCGTAATCCACTGGCTGACCCCTATTTATTTGGTATTTCATCTGGTGCTTCATTTGGTGTGGTGTGTTTTATTACCTTCACTGGTATCAGTGCTGGGTTTTCAATGTCGCTGGCTGCATTTGTAGGCAGTATGCTGACCATGTGCCTATTGGTATTTATTGCAGGGCGTAGAGCGTCAGCTCAGGTTGAAACAATGCTACTGGCAGGGGTTGCACTGTCGTTTTTATTCAGCGCATTTACCAGCTTACTGCTTTATTTTAGTGACCCTCAAGCGATTACCGCAATATTATTTTGGACCTTAGGTAGCTTTGCAAGAGCGCAGTGGCAAGCACTTTGGTTACCCGCTTTAGCCATCTTCAGTTGTATCATTTTATTAATGAGTTTTAGACGTCAACTCAATGCCATGTTATTGGGTGATGAGAGTGCCGCGACCTTAGGTATTCCTGTGCAACGCTTTCGTTTGCTAATGCTGGTGTTAAGTTCGTTAATTACAGCGCTCTTGGTGGCGTTATGTGGCGGGATTGGTTTTGTGGGTTTGATGATACCCCATATAGTGCGTTTTTTCGTATCCCAGGGAACCTTAACAGGTCTTACTATGACAGCACTCGTTGGTGGTACATTTATGGTCTGGGTGGATGTGCTCTCGCGTATTGTGATGAGCAACCAAGAGCTACCAATTGGGGTGATCACCTCGGCCATTGGTAGTGTGTTCTTTTTATCTTTGCTGTGTTTTCGTAAAAAGGCGTATCAATAATGCATTCTGTTAAACCGTTGAACACGCAATTTGATACGCTGATAAGCGATAAAATTAATCACAAAACTAAGCCGCTTGGTGCACTGGGTCTACTTGAACCACTAGCACTGCAATTGGTGACTATTTTCAGTCAATATATTGATACTCAAAGTGCATTTTTAGATTTTCAGCCAGCTATAAAACAGCCTACATTAATCGTGTTTGCTGGCGATCATGGTGTTGCAGCGCAAGGAGTGTCAATTGCCCCCAGCGACGTTACAGCGCAAATGGTGGCTAATTTTGCTGCTGGCGGCGCGGCAATTAATGTGTTTTGCAATCAGCTAGGCTGGCAGCTTGAAATAGCAGATTGCGGTACTTTAACGAAAGTACCTAACACGGACATTCGTGATTGTCGTTTAGGGGATATCACCGAGCCGTTGAATCAACACATGGCTATGAGTACCGAGCAGGTACAACAAGGGTTTAGCAATGCAAAAAAACTTGTATTAGAGCTTAAAAAGAGTGGCTGTAATACTCTAGCCTTGGGGGAGATGGGCATAGGTAATACCACCAGTGCAGCCGCTATTATGGCGGCAATGCTTAAACTCCCTGCCAGTGAATGCGTGGGTAAAGGTACTGGGGTAAGTGATGAGGTGGTTGCGCGTAAAGTAAAGGTTGTGGAGCAAGCACTGTTGTTACATAAAACTCACCTAGATGATCCAATCAGCTTGCTTGCAGCGCTTGGTGGCTTTGAAGTTGTGCATATTGTGGGCGCTATGCTTAGCGCTGCTGAACAGCAAATGGTGGTACTGGTTGATGGTTTTATTTGTACCGCCGCAGCTTTAGTCGCGATTGCAATTAATCCCAATGTAAAAGCGTATTTTATTTTTACGCACAACTCAAATGAGCAAGGCCATAGTAAAATGTTAGCCCATTTAGAGGTTAAACCATTATTGCAATTAGCTTTGCGCTTGGGCGAAGGGACTGGCGCTGCATTAAGTTTGCCTTTACTGCAAAGTGCGATCGGTTTTTATAATCAAATGGCAAGTTTTGCCGACGCCGCTGTAGATGATGTGGTGTAAGTGATGACCCAAGCACGTATCACGCAATGGCAGTTGCTACAATTGGCTGTTAGTTTTTTAACCCGCATCCCGGTAACACTTCGTTTTGAGGTAACATCGCAGCACTTAAATCAAGCCAGCCGCTACTTTGCGTTAGTAGGATTAGGGCTTGGTTTAGTACATGCTTTGGTGTTTTACTGCCTGCAATTTATATTACCTGTTTCAATGTGTGTGTTGTTAGTGTTAGCGCTGAGCCTACTAATGACGGGTGCTTTTCATGAAGATGGCTGGGCCGATGTATGGGATGGCTTTGGTGGTGGCTGGCAGGTATCACAAAAGTTAAACATCATGAAAGACAGCCGCTTAGGTACATACGGCGCTGCGTCACTCATTATTATATTGATGCTGAAATATCAAAGTTTAGTGATATTAAGTGAACACAGTGGTGTGTTGTTATTTGCTATCATTGCAGGGCAATGCTTGAGCCGTGTTGTTGCGACCAGTCTCATTTTTAGTATGGATTATGTGAGCGAAGATGCCAGCGCAAAAGTAAAGCCACTGGCTATGCACTTATCTAAAACCGGATTAGTCACTTTATTATTAACAGCTGCGCTTTTATTTGCCGCTACGTTGATTTTACAGCTTGTCACTTGGCAGGCATTAGTAATCATAACCCTGACTTTAGTATTCGTACGTTTGATGGTTATGCATTGGTTTAAACGCCAATTAGGCGGTTATACAGGGGATTGCTTAGGGGCCGCGCAGCAACTTAGTGAGGTGAGTATTTATATAACTCTCATCGTTATAATGACGAGTAGCGCACAATGAAACCACAACATACTTTAATTCTTGGTGGTGCCCGTAGTGGCAAAAGCCGCTTTGCAGAGCAATTAGCAGCAAGCACTGAAAAACCCGTAATATACATCGCTACCGCACAAGGCCATGATGATGAAATGCAAGCACGTATTCATCGTCATCAACAGCAGCGCCCAGCACATTGGCAGCTAATTGAAGAGCCAATAGCGCTTGCAAACACGCTACTTAAACATAGCAAAGCTGGTAACTGCATTTTAGTTGATTGCCTCACACTGTGGTTAAGTAACTGCTTATGTCATGATGATAACTGCTGGGCGCAGCAAAAACAGGCATTGCTTAGGGTGCTAAGTGAGCTCCCTGGTCCCGTTATTTTTGTCAGTAACGAAGTTGGACATGGGATTGTGCCACTTGGACAATTAAGCCGAGACTTTGTTGATGAGTCTGGCTGGCTACATCAAGCTATTGCTGCAGAGGTTGCTCGGGTTGAATTTATAATGGCAGGCTTGCCGCTCACTTTAAAAAGTAGTGAATGATGAAAACAATAATGATCCAAGGCACCACATCCGATGCCGGTAAAAGTACATTGGTTGCAGCTTTATGCCGGGTGTTTGCAGAGCAAGGCGTAAGCGTTGCGCCTTTTAAGCCACAAAACATGGCACTTAATAGCGCAGTAACTGAAGATGGCGGCGAAATAGGCCGAGCTCAGGCGTTACAAGCAATCGCGGCAAAGGTTGCCCCAAGAATAGACTTTAATCCGGTATTACTTAAGCCTAATAGTGATACTGGCGCCCAAGTGATCATTCACGGAAAAGCGATAAGCAATATGGAAGCGGGCGCTTACCACGACTATAAAAAAGTCGCGATGGATGCTGTGCTCACCTCACAAGAAAGATTAAGTAAAGAATTTGAGTTATTGGTTGTAGAAGGCGCTGGGAGCCCCGCAGAAATCAATCTGCGTGCCGGCGATATTGCCAATATGGGTTACGCTGAAGCGGTGGATTGCCCTGTCATTATTATTGCTGATATTGATAAAGGTGGGGTATTTGCGCACTTAGTGGGCACCTTGGCATTGCTGAGCGAGTCAGAGCAAGCGCGAGTAAAAGGTTTTGTGATCAATCGCTTTCGTGGTGATATTGCATTACTTCAAGGTGGCCTTGATTGGCTCGAAGAGTATACTGGCAAACCAGTACTTGGCGTATTACCTTATTTGCATGATCTAGCCTTAGATGCCGAAGACGCCGTTGCAATTGATAACACATTAAAGCAGGCCAGAGTGAGGATTGCGGTGTTATTGTTGCCGCATATTAGTAATCATACAGATTTTGATGCGCTGCGGTTAAACCCACAAATAGATATAAACTACGTGCGTTACACCCAGTCTATTCCCAATGTTGATCTAATTATTATTCCTGGCAGTAAAAATGTGACCAGTGATTTAGTCTTTTTAAAAAATGAAGGGTGGGAGGATCAAATTAAGCGCCACCTTCGCTATGGCGGTAAAGTGCTAGGCATTTGCGGCGGCTTGCAAATGTTAGGTACTGATATTTACGACCAGGTAGGGGTTGAGTCAAGCACTCAGCATTGTAAAGGATTAGCACTTGGTGACTTTACTACTCAATTAGGCGTTGAAAAAGTACTGACGCAAGCATCGGCTATTATTCATTTAAATGGCAGCGAGGCCCAAGTAACGGGGTATGAAATTCACGCAGGTCAAAGCCGTGGCCCTGCACTTGAACAACCCTTGTTAAAATTTACTACACATCCACAAAATGTGACTCATGATGGTTTTATATCAGATGATAATAATGTAGCGGGTACTTACTTACATGGCCTGTTTGATAGCAGTGCAGCAAGCCAACTGATACTCGACTGGGTGTTACCAAGCAGCGGTATTGAACAGCATATAGATATAAACACACATCGCGAACAGCAACTAACGCGTTTGGCCCAGATGTGTAAACAGCATTTAGATATTCCACAAATTACTAAAATTTACCAAAACTGGTAAGGAGCACGTAGATGAGCGACACAAATAACGACAAACACCAACAGCGCCAACAAAAAGTAAAAGACAAAGTGGATGAGCGCATTGCTGCAGCGCAAACAGAAAAGGGTATTTTTCAGGTGATCACCGGCAACGGCAAAGGTAAATCTACCTCAGGATTTGGCACAGTAACTCGCTGTGTCGGCCACGGTATGAAAGCCGCTGTGTGTCAATTTATAAAAGGCACATGGCCTTGTGGTGAGCGTAACTTATTACAAGGTGCGGGCGTTGAATTTGCTATTATGAATACAGGTTTTACGTGGGAAACACAAAATAAAGAGTCAGATACCGCCGCCGCGCAAGCGACATGGCAAGATGCAAAGCGTATGTTAAATGACGAATCAATTAACCTTGTATTACTTGATGAAATTACTTACATGATCACTTATGGCTATATTGATTTAGAAGAAGCGTTAGAAGTCATTGCTAATCGTCCGCCGATGCAGTCAGTAATTGTAACAGGGCGTGGCGCGCACCGTAAGTTAACAGACCTTGCTGATACAGTAAGCGAAGTGCGTAATGTTAAACACGCATTTGATGCGGGTGTAAAAGCGCAAATAGGGTTTGATTACTAATGTGGGTATTAAGGCTCGCATTATTTGTTTGTTTCGCCTTGGGCAGTGCTAATCTACTGGCTGACGCTAATAAGCAACAACTGAGAATTGTAGCCCTTGCTCCGCATATAGTCGAAAACCTTTACACCATTGGTGCCGGCGAGCAAATAGTGGGGACCGTTGAGTACGCTGACTTTCCAAAGGCAGCAAATAAGATCCCGCGTTTAGGTGGTCATCAAGGTATTCAAATAGAAAAGCTGTTAGCGCTTAAACCTGACTTGGTACTGGCGTGGAAAACAGGCAGTAAATCAGACGACTTAGCCTTGATAGAGCGTATGGGCGTTAAGGTTTTATACAGTGAGGCAAATGAAGTCGAAAAAGTGTCACAGGAGCTGCGTCGTTTAGGTAAGTTGACTGGGCGAGAAGATGCGGCAAAGCTTGCAGCGACTGAGTTTCAGCAAAAACTAGACGCTATAAAAGCCAAACAACAGGGTAAAGCCAGTGTTGCTGTGTTTTATCAATTATGGCCAGAGCCGATGATGACGGTCAGTAAAAATACCTGGATCAATCAACTTATTGAGATTTGCCATGGTAGCAATGTGTTTGCCAATAGCCGAACCGACTATCCGCTTATAAGTATTGAAAACGTGATCGTTGCTAAGCCTGAGGTGATTATTCTTCCAGAAGAAAAATCAAAAACCAAACAACCGATTATCGATTGGCAGCAATGGCCTGAAGTCCCCGCAGTTAAGCATAATCAGTTTATCCAAGTTAATGCCGACTTACTGCACAGGTTCACTACCCGTATGCTTGATGGGCTAGATGAACTATGTGATAAAATAGACCAAACAAGAGCCGTTTTGAAGGATGTACAATGAGTCAGTGGCAAACATTTTTACAAGCCGAATGTGCCAAACCCTATATGCAAGATACGCTTGCTTATGTTGCCCAAAGGCGCAGTGAAGGGGTTGCGGTTTACCCACCAGAGCAGCAGGTATTTAGTGCTTTTGAGGCTACAGAGCTTAGCAGTATTAAAGTGGTTATTTTAGGGCAAGACCCATACCACGGCGAAGGGCAGGCTCATGGTTTGTGTTTTTCAGTACTGCCTGAAGTGACTAAATTGCCGCCATCACTTAAAAATATGTATAAAGAACTCGCCACTGATATTTCAGGGTTCGTAGTACCGCAACATGGTCACTTGCAAAGCTGGGCTGAGCAGGGGATATTTTTATTAAATACAGTATTGACCGTTGAGCAAGGGCAACCGCACTCTCATAAGCACTTAGGATGGGAGCAATTTACCGATAAAGTGATTAATCATATTAATGATCACACAACTGGCGTGGTGTTCATTTTATGGGGCGCACATGCGCAAAAGAAAGGTAAAGGTATCGATGCTACTAAGCACTTTGTTTTAAATGGCCCGCATCCATCACCGCTTTCAGCGCACCGTGGCTTTTTCGGCTGTCGACACTTTTCTAAAGCAAATGAGATACTTCAGCAACAAGGCAAGGCCGCTATAAATTGGCAGGTGTAAGTAACCTGAGGTTAAAAATTAAAAAGGCCGTTAGCTGTTAAGCATGCGGCCTTTTTAATTACTTGTTAAGTTAAAAATCTAACTCATCAATTGCAATGTTGTCTGCAAAATAGTCTAACTCCTGTAGTTCTTTGCGTAAACGTTGCTTATCTTTTAAAGCTTCGATTTCGCGCCATTTTCTCTTTTTATTCTTCTGAGAGGTCTTTTTTATTGTGCTAGGACCTTCTAATATTTCTAAAATATCGTCTAGGCTATCCATGAACTTCTCCTATTGAATTTTGAACCTCGGAAATACCTATATCACAGGCCAAACTAAAATAGAATAAAAAAGTGACACTAATGTTACATAAATGTGATGGCTAGATTAAATTATATACGCGGAAAAAATAAAAAACGCCACATGAGTGGCGTTTTATAGAGTAAGTGTTTATTTACTTATCTTAAATTTATCTTTAAATAGTTACATCGCTTTAAAGCGTGCCTCTAATTGCTCCTGGGCATCGGCAAATGAGCGAATACCTTCAGCCAGTTTTTCGGTCGCCATAGCATCTTGGTTATGTAACCAACGGAACTGAGACTCTGTAAGTGGCTCTGGTTTTGGCTCTTTAGGAATATCACTTTCTAGTAAATATTCTTGCGCGCCTTCAAGGTTGCCTAAGTCTTCTAAAAGGTTAGGGCTAATAGTTAGCTTATCACAGCCTGTTAGCGCGATAATTTCGCCAGTGTTACGGAAGCTTGCGCCCATAACCACGGTTTTATAATCATGGCGTTTGTAAAACTCAAAAATGCTACGTACAGATTGAACACCTGGATCTTGTAGCGGATCAGTTGGTTTTTCCATACCGTTTGCAACGTGCCAATCTAAAATACGGCCCACGAAAGGCGAGATTAAAAATACGTTTGCATCGGCACAGGCACGTGCTTGGGCATCGCTAAACAATAAAGTAAGATTACATTTAGTACCTTCTTTTTCTAGTTGCT
The DNA here is from genome assembly GCF_049257175.1 of Pseudoalteromonas mucoides. NCBI lineage: Bacteria > Pseudomonadati > Pseudomonadota > Gammaproteobacteria > Alteromonadales > Pseudoalteromonadaceae > Pseudoalteromonas > Pseudoalteromonas mucoides. Next base: position 28,604 of record NZ_JBMMUC010000019.1, on the reverse strand, counting down.
CAGCGGCTTTAATACCTTCCCATGTAGAAGCTATTTTAATTAAGATTTTATCTTTGCTCACGCCTTCTTTTTCATACAGACTAAGTAAAGTATGGGCTTTATCGATAGTTGCTTGGGTGTCAAATGATAAGCGCGCATCGACTTCGGTAGAGATGTAACCCGGTACAATCTCGCTGATTTCTTTACCTAGTAATACGGCAAAGTAATCGCAAGCGAGTTCAAGTTGTTTGGCGGCATCTTGCTCGGTTTCTTTAGCATAGCTAAATGCTTTATCTAAATAAGGCTTATACGCTTCGATTTCGCTGGCTTTAAGAAGTAAAGATGGGTTTGTCGTCGCATCTTCTGGTTGGTGTTTTTTAATCGCCTCAATATCGCCGGTGTCGGCTACGATAGAAGAATGTTGTTTGAGCCTTTGTAGAGCTGAAGTCATTTGCTTTCCTCATTCCAAGCAAGTTAAAAGAAAATCCACTGTAACTACCTTATACTGCAACACTGTGACAGCGCTTGATAGGTCATATGTCCGTATCAGTAAAGAACGAAGGCGCAATGCAAATTTTGCCGCGCAAAAGTAAGGTAGGACTAAACAAAACGTGCATTTCGTTTCATTTAATGTTGAAATTGACATTAAATAATTTACAAGTCAATAGCTAACTATGATCACTGTTATTTCACCTGCAAAAAATTTAGATTTTGAAAGCAAATCAACCACAGATAAATTCAGCCAACCTGAGCTACTAGAGCACAGCGAAGAGTTGATGAGCGTGTGCCGTGAGCTTACACCTGCACAAATTAGTAGCTTAATGAAAATCAGCGATAAGCTAGCGGGGCTCAATGCTGCCCGTTTTAGTGAATGGGCGCAGCCGTTTACTGAAGAAAATGCTAAACAAGCAGTACTCGCTTTTAACGGTGATGTATACGGCGGTTTAGCGGCAGACACACTAACAGCTGAGCAACTTGACTACGCACAAAACCACTTACGTATTTTGTCGGGCCTTTATGGGCTGTTAAAGCCGCTAGATTTAATGCAAGCATACCGTCTTGAAATGGGTACTAAGCTTGATAATAGCCGTGGTAAAAACTTATATGAATTTTGGGGCTGTATTATTGCCAAGAAGTTAAATACAGTTTTAGCTCAGCAAGATAGTCAATACTTAGTCAACCTTGCATCTAATGAGTATTTTAAAGCGGTTGATAAAAAAACCTTATCTGCGCAAATCATCACACCACATTTCAAAGACTGTAAAAATGGTCAATATAAAATTATTAGCTTTTACGCCAAAAAAGCACGCGGCTTAATGGCTCGTTATATAATTGAAAATAAAGTAACCCAATTAAGTCAGCTCAAAGAGTTTACTGTTGATGGTTATTACTTTAGTGAAGAAGCCACAACTAAAGAACTTGAGCCTGTATTTTTACGCGACGAGCAAAATTAGTTTTAATTACGAAATATATTAAAACCACGCAAATGCGTGGTTTTTTATTTTTGGCGTTTATTTTGCAATGACCTGATTATTAAATAATAGTTTTCAGGATCAATCATGATAAATATCCCTTCAATTAGTGAGGCCGAAAAGCTTATCGAAGAAAAGCTCGGAGGCTGGTTTGATATTGTTATAAGCCATATCCCTAACTTTATCGTTGCAGTGCTAATTGCTATTGTATTTTCAATTCTCGCACGCTTTTTAGGTTCCATGGTGCGTAAGGTTTTACGCAGATCATTAGATTCCAAGCAAATAGCCGATTTAATGGCTTCTATCTTCAAGATGGTGGTCTTGTGTGTTGGGGTCTTTATTGCCTTGGATTTTATGGGGCTCAAAGGCACTGTCACTTCATTACTAGCAGGTGCTGGTATCGTAGGTTTAGCAATTGGTTTTGCATTTCAAGATATGACTGAAAACCTCATTGCAGGTATCGCAATGGGTATTCGAAAACCCTTTAAAACTGGTGATGTGATTAAAACTGATGATGCCTTTGGTACGGTTAAGTCTATAAACTTACGTAATACATTGATTGAAAATTTTTATGGTCAACTAATCTTAGTACCTAACAAGATCCTATTTCGTAATGTTTTACGTAATTACAGTACCTTAGGTATTCGCCGTATTGAAGTACCGGTAGGTATTTCGTATGGCGACGACCCAGAACTAGCAGCTGAAGTGATTGTGAAGAGAATCAATGAGTTTGATTTTGTTATTAAGCAGGACGAAACAGCCGTATACGCTGAAGGGTTTGGTGATAGCAGCGTGAATTTATTGGTTTGGTTTTGGATAAAGTACCCTGGCGAAGCGGATTTTATGACTGTAAGGCATAAAGCGATTGTTGCAGTTAAACAAGCATTAGCTGAAGCTGATATCAGTATTCCATTCCCAATTCGCACGCTTGATTTTGGTATAAAAGGGGGTGAAAAACTCGATGCCATGATCAGTGAAAAACGAAATGATGAAGATTAAATAATACCATGTACATAAAGTGCACTTGTATGCGCTTTATGTACTTTTTACTCAGCGGCCATACATATTTACATACCACGGCAATCAATTTGTCGCTGATAGAGTGAATTTCTTAGTAAAATAGACTAGGTTTATTGCAGCTATTAAACGTTAGAAGTTTAATTATGGATAACCTTCAAAACCTACCGCCTGACAATCCATGTATAAGATGCTGCTGTTTAGATGATAAAGACACGTGTATAGGATGTTTTAGAACGCTTGATGAAATACTGAACTGGCATAACGCATCAACAGAGCAGAAAATACAAATAATAGCGGCATGTAAAGTGCGTAAAACGCGCTGTAAAAATAAAGGTTTGAGCTAAGTTTAAACCTTTATTTATGCTTTTTAGAATAACGAACTGTTTTTCCTCGGGGAGCGCCTGCAAGTTATAAACTGCATTTTTTAACTCTTCTAATTAAATTTTATCGCTTTGTATTATAAACCTGATTTTTCTATCGTTTATTTATCAAGCTGAAAAATGATAGCGCTGTCATTTTTGTTGGTGTATGATTAATTTTATGTAATAAATATGGTTTTAGTATTGCTATACCTTAGGTTTACAAAGTTTTTAAGGTGTACGGCTAAAATAATTAATTAAAATAAACTGGTGAGATAAAACTATGGAAGCAACCGTCGAGTGTGAAGCAAATACGAAGCATAGTATTTGGCTACCAATGACATTGGCAGGATCAATGTTCTTTATATTAGGGTGTATAACCTGGCTTAATGGTGCAATTACTCCATTTTTACAACAAATGTTGGTGTTATCTCCGCTGCAAGCATCGTTTATTATCTCTTCATTTTACATTGCAGTAACGGTTGCGGGCATCCCGTCAGCGATGCTTATTAAGCGAGTGGGTTATAAAAGTGGGATGGCGATAGGTTGTGCGGTAATGGCAGCCTCTGCTTTGATGTATATACCTGCTGCGAAGCTGCAAATGATTGAAATATTCTTATTTGCTCAGCTAATGATCGGTGTTGGGCAGACCATTTTACAAACAGCGATAAATCCATATGTGGTAAAAATGGGTTCGGAAAAATCAGCGGCAGTACGCGTATGTATTATGGGCCTATTAAACAAATTTGCAGGGGTTATTGTACCTGTTATTTTTGCAGCTGTAGTCGTGAGTGGTGTTGTGGCTGATGGCGAACAATTATCGCAAGCGCAAAAAGATGCTATGGCTAACAGTTTAATTTTACCTTATTTAGCTATTGCCGGGTTTATCTTATTGTTTGCTTTATTTGCTAAGTTTGCGCCATTACCTGATTTAGTATTCGAAGAGTCAGAAGGTTCAGGTAAAGGTGAAGTAAAACAAGCTCTGCAACATCCTCACTTAGTATTTGGTGTGATTGGTATTGCTCTTTATGTTGCGGTAGAAGTTATCGCTGCTGATACAATAGGCTCATACGCACTGCAAATAGGTATTGCTGATTACTCAGTGATGACTTCTTATACTATGGCTTGCATGTTAATTGGTTATGGCATTGGTATAGCCCTTATTCCACGTTTTATGTCGCAGCAAAATGCACTTGTTATGTCAGGAATTGCAGGTATCGTTACCGTGCTTGCTGTTGTATTTGGTAGTAATGATTCATTTATTATTGCTAACTTATTATTAGTCCCATTCGGCGGACCTGAATTACCAGACCCACTTTTATGTATTGCATTACTTGGCTTTGCTAATGCTATGGTATGGCCAGCAATTTGGCCTTTAGCACTGGCAGGACTTGGGCGCTTAACGGGCACTGCTTCTGGTTTACTTATTATGGGTATTGCTGGTGGTGCATTAGGACCATTACTAATTGGTTTAGGTAATGTTGCAGGTCTGGGCCCACAAGGCGCATACGTGGTAATGATCCCCAGTTATTTGTTTATTTTATTTTATGCGTTTAAAGGTCATAAAATGAAGAGTTGGAAGTAGAGTTAAGTTAGCGAGAATATAGCTAGCTAAGAAAGTGTTAGCTTCCAAGAGCGCGGTTTTAACCGCGCTTTTTCTTGGTCTCGCAAATTAAACCATAGATCGAGAGCGTCTGTTTAATACCCGAAGAGCTAAAATTAATAGCGCAATTAAGCAAATGATTACTCCTGTAATAGTTACCCCTTGATGTGGCACCCAACGTATTATCAATAAACCAAATGTGAGTAATATAAAAGGTTTGAATTCATAGTAGTAATAGTGTTTTTTAACTCTGATTCGATTTACTTTATGGTCAACACGGCGCGCGTTTGAGCGTAAACGCCAGATATTAGCACCATAAAAAAACATCATAATGCCCAATAAGGTGCTAATCAAAGAGTTACCGATTAGTAAACAACCTGCACCAAAGAGAAAACTTAAATAGGGAATTGATTCATATATAGGTTTAGCGATCATAATACTTCGTACCATCATCCTTGACTGTAACTTAATTATTTATTGTACCTTAAGTAGAAGCCAAAGCAATTTATTAACATATTTAAATTATAAATGTCTGAATGTTTCGTTAATTAGTAATTTTTATGTTTCTATAAAAAAATATCATTACAAAAACACTGTGAATTAATTTCAATCCCTGTTTAAATATGTTCAAGATAAGAGCATAGGCAAATTGACGTTTTCAGCGTATAATTCAGCCTTTAAAAAATACCATACACGTTGCCCTAGGAGCCCCCATGTTAGAACGTAGCATGAATATTTCGGATTTTGATCCAGAGTTATTTGCAGCAATCAATAAAGAAACTGCACGTCAAGAAGAGCACATTGAATTAATTGCCTCTGAAAACTACTGTAGCCCACGCGTACTAGAAGCGCAGGGATCACAGCTTACAAATAAATATGCAGAAGGCTACCCGGGCAAGCGTTACTACGGTGGTTGTGAGCACGTTGACGTGGTTGAGCAATTGGCTATTGACCGTGCAAACGAATTATTTGGTTCTGATTACGCAAACGTACAACCACATGCGGGTTCACAAGCAAACGCAGCTGTTTTTTTAGCGCTTTTAGAAGCTGGCGATACAGTACTAGGTATGAGCTTAGCTCATGGTGGTCACTTAACGCATGGTTCACATGTAAGTTTCTCAGGTAAACTTTACAATGCAATCCAATACGGACTAGATGAAGCGACTGGCGAAATCGATTACGCTCAAGTTGAAGCGTTAGCACTTGAACACAAACCAAAAATGATTATCGGTGGCTTCTCAGCATACTCTGGTATCGTTGATTGGGCTAAATTCCGTGAGATCGCAGATAAAGTAGGTGCTTACTTATTTGTAGATATGGCTCACGTTGCAGGTTTAATCGCTGCAGGTGTTTACCCAAGCCCAGTTCCTCATGCTCACGTTGTAACAACAACGACGCACAAAACATTAGCAGGCCCACGTGGTGGTTTGATCATCTCTGCATGTGGTGACGAAGCTATCTACAAAAAGCTTAATAGCGCTGTGTTCCCTGGTGGCCAAGGTGGTCCTTTATGCCATATCATTGCTGCAAAAGCAGTGGCATTTAAAGAAGCACTACAACCTGAGTTTAAAGTTTACCAAACACAAGTTGTTAAAAATGCCCAAGCTATGGTTGCAGTAATGCAAGAGCGCGGCTATAAAATCGTTTCTGATAAAACAGAGAACCACTTGTTCTTACTTGATTTAATCGATAAAGACATCACTGGTAAAGATGCAGACGCTGCCCTTGGTAATGCTAACATCACCGTAAATAAAAACTCGGTACCAAACGATCCGCGTTCACCATTTGTTACTTCAGGCCTACGTATTGGTTCACCTGCAATCACTCGTCGTGGCTTTAAAGAAGCTGAGTCAAAAGAACTTGCTGGTTGGATTTGTGACGTACTAGACAACATCAACGATGAGTCAGTACAAGCGCAAGTAAAAGAGAAAGTTCAAGCTATCTGTAAAAAATTACCTGTTTACGCTTAATCTAATTAGTTTAAGTATATAAACAGTAATTTAGATAACAAGAGCGATGTTTTTTGTTATTATAAAGGCCGCCCTTAAGCGGCCTTTTTAGTTTTTTGAATCGGAAGCAGACACCTATGCATTGTCCATTTTGCACCGCAAAAGATACCAAAGTGATAGATTCACGTTTAGTTGGCGGTGGTCACCAAGTACGACGTCGTCGCGAATGTAACGAATGTCATGAGCGCTTTACGACCTTTGAAGGGGCTGAGCTGGTGATGCCAAGAGTAATTAAGCAAGATGGTAGCCGTGAGCCTTTCAATGAAGATAAACTGCTCAATGGCTTACACCGAGCACTAGAAAAACGCCCTGTTAGTACTGAGCAAGTGGATGAAGTTGTCAATATTATTAAATCACAGCTACGTGCCACCGGAGAGCGTGAAATCTCAAGTCATTTAATCGGTGAATGCATTATGGAGTCATTAAAAAAACTCGATAAAGTAGCTTATGTTCGCTTTGCTTCTGTGTATCGCTCGTTTGAAGATATACGTGAGTTTGGTGAAGAAATAGCACGTTTGGGCGATTAATATGCAATTTACAGAGCAAGATCACTCTTATATGAGCCGCGCTATTGAACTGGCAAAGCGTGGTCGCTTCACTACAACCCCGAACCCGAATGTTGGCTGTGTTTTAGTCAAAGACGGCAATGTTGTTGGTGAAGGCTTTCATCAATTAGCAGGGCAAGGCCATGCTGAAGTGAATGCTTTAGCAATGGCAGGGAGGGAGGCAAAAGGCGCTACCGCCTATGTTACCCTTGAGCCATGTAGCCACTTTGGCCGTACGCCACCGTGTGCAGAAGCTTTAAAAAACGCTGGAGTGAGTAAAGTAATCGCAGCCATGGTCGATCCTAACCCGCAAGTAGCAGGAAAGGGGTTAGCAATTTTAGCTGATGCAGGAATTGAGGTGGCATCAGGGTTACTTGAACAACAAGCGCGGCTATTAAACCGCGGTTTTTTAAAGCGTATGGAGCATAAGCTTCCATTTGTAACCTGTAAAATTGCAGCCAGCCTTGATGGTAAAACGGCATTACAAAATGGTCAAAGCAAATGGATTACCTCAACTAAAGCTCGTCACGATGTGCAATTATACCGCGCCCAAAGCTGCGCGATTTTAACTGGCGCAGATACAGTGTTGGTTGATGATGCTAAATTAAATGTACGTCAAAATGAGTTGCCACAGAACCTGCCCACAGAGCTTCCACTGCGCCAACCTATTCGAATTATTGTTGATTCACAAAATCGATTAACACCAGAGCTTGCTCTATTTAGCATTGAAAGTGACATAATAATTCTAACCACACAGCTTGATAAATCCAAGCAGTGGCCGCATTACGTAAAGCATATTGTCGTGCCAGAGAAAGAACAAAAAGTTGATTTATTAGCTGCTTTAAAGTTACTGGCACAACAACAAATTAACTCTATTTGGTTAGAAGCTGGTGCGACTCTGGCAGGCGCAATGACTGAGCAAAATTTAATAGATGAGTTTGTAGTTTATCTTGCCCCTAAATTATTAGGAAATGACGCGAAAAGTTTACTAAACTTTGCAACGCTGACTAGTATGCAAGATACTATTAACCTCGCTATTACAGATTGCACACTGGTGGGAGATGATATTCGTATCACCGCAGGTGTTAATGCAATGAAATCGTCTTAACTTATTATTGAGAGTAATCATTATGTTTACTGGTATTATTGAAGCAACTGGGGTCATTAGCGATTTGCGAAAAACCCAAGGCGATTTAGCTATTCGTATTCAAAGCAACGACTTAGATATGTCGGACGTTAAACTTGGTGACAGTATTGCCACTAATGGTGTTTGTTTGACCGTTGTTGCTAAGCACGATAATGGTTTTAGTGCTGATTTATCAAATGAAACAATCAGCCTTACTGGGTTTGCACATTATCAACAAGGGCAAAAAGTTAATCTTGAAAAAGCCATGCAGCCAGTATCTCGTTTGGGCGGCCATCTAGTTTCTGGGCATGTTGATGGTATAGCGACGATTACCAGCATCACAACGAATGCTCGTGCAACAGAGTATTGGCTTACCACAGATACCGAGTTAATGAAGTATATACCTTACAAAGGCTCGGTGTGTGTAGACGGTATTAGCTTAACTGTTAACGCAGTTGAAGGTAATAAATTTAAGCTCACTATCGTTCCGCATACAGCAGAACAAACAACGATTGCTGATTTTAAAGTGGGCACTCAAGTAAACTTAGAAGTAGATCAAATAGCCCGTTATTTAGAGCGCTTGATCAAAGGTGCAGAACAGCCAGCAGGTTCAGATATTTCAATGAGCTTATTAGCTCAAGCTGGTTTTATAAAGTAAGAATAAAAAGCCCAATACACTCCACAACTTAATTATGAGTAGATTATGAATTTACACAGCGCACAAGAAATTATTGATGACATTAAAGCCGGTAAAATGGTTATTTTAATGGATGACGAAGACAGAGAAAATGAAGGTGATTTAATTATTGCAGCTGAGCATATTAGTGCTGAAGCAATTAACTTTATGGCGACCCATGGTCGCGGTCTTATCTGTTTGACGATGACGCAAGAGCGCTGTGAGCAACTTGATTTACCCTTGATGGTAAAAAATAACGGTGCTGCATTTTCTACTAACTTCACTATGTCGATTGAAGCATCGAAAGGTGTGACAACAGGAATTTCTGCCGCTGATCGTGCGCGTACAGTACAAGCTGCCATTGCAAAAGGTGCAGTTCCATCAGATATCGTACAACCTGGGCATATTTTCCCAATAATGGCTCAGCCTGGCGGCGTCCTAACGCGTGCTGGTCATACAGAAGCTGGTTGTGATTTAGCGCGTTTAGCAGGTCTAGAGGCATCATCGGTGATTGTTGAAATTCTCAATGCAGATGGCACCATGGCGCGTCGCCCAGATTTAGAAATATTCGCTAAAGAACATAACATTAAAATTGGTACTATCGCTGATTTAATTGAATACCGTAACATCAACGAAACCACGATTGAGCAAGTTGCTAAATGCAAACTACCTACTCAACATGGTGAGTTTGACTTAGTAACGTATAAAGACACCATTGATGGTCAACTCCATTACGCTTTATTAAGTGGTGAAATTAAAGCCGATGAGCCAACGCTTGTGCGCGTTCACTTGCAAAGTACCTTTAATGATATTTTGTTATCAGATCGCAGTGCTGACCGAAGCTGGGGTTTATCAGAGGCCATGGCTTATATTGCAAAGCACCAAGGTGCATTGGTTATACTTGGTAAACAAGAATGCACAGAAGAATTAGAAGCGACAGTAAAAGCATTTGCCGCAGAAGATGTGGGTGAAAGTGTTAGTCATCGTAAATTCCAAGGTACATCGCGTACTGTTGGCGTGGGCTCACAAATATTGGCTGACTTAGGTATTAAACAAATGCGTTTGATGAGCCGACCGAAAAAGTACCATGCACTTTCTGGCTTCCACCTTGAAGTAGTTGACTATGTAGAGCCGCAATAAGCTAGGCTATTTTTTTATTTTTATGCTATGATGCGCTGCAATTTTTGCGCAATCGCTTGAACTTATTTTTAGGGTTATCGAATGAAAATTATCGAAGGTAATAAATACGCTCCGGGCAAGAAATTTGCCATTGTCATTTCACGCTTCAATGACTTTATTGGTAGCAGCCTATTAGCAGGCGCTGTTGATGAATTAAAGCGCACTGGTGGTGTATCAGAAGACGATATCACAGTGGTATATGTACCTGGTGCGGTTGAGTTACCTTTAGCAGCGAAACGCGTTGCAGCAAAAAAAGAGTATGATGCAATCATCGCCTTAGGCGTTGTGATCAGAGGTGGTACACCACACTTTGATCTCGTTGCTGGCGAATCAAATAAAGGCTTGGCGCAAGTGTCGCTTGAGTATGATATCCCGGTTGCATTTGGCGTATTAACCACAGAAAGCATTGAGCAAGCGATTGAACGCGCTGGCACCAAGATGGGCAACAAAGGTGGCGAAGCTGCTTTAGGTGCGCTTGAAATGGTTAATGTGTTAGATAAAATTTAAGTTTAAGGAATTTTTGTGAAACCAGCAGCAAGACGTAAAGCACGTATCTTAGCACTTCAAGCCGTTTATTCTTGGCAACTAAGTGGCAATGCAATTGCCGATATCGAACAACAAATGTTGATCGAAAACGACGTGACTAAAATCGACGTTGAATATTTTAAAGATCTCGCTCGTGGCGTTGCTGTAAATAAAACGCAACTAGACGAAGCTGTCTCTCCACATCTTACTCGTCCATTTGATGAGTTAGATATGGTTGAAAAGGCGATCTTACGTCTGAGCGCTTATGAGCTAAAATTCCGCGAAGATGTACCATACAAAGTAGCAATCAATGAAGGTATTGAGCTTGCTAAAATCTTTGGCGCAGAAGACAGCCATAAGTTTGTCAATGGTGTATTAGATAAAGCAGTTAAGCAATTACGTAAGTAATCTTACTGCTAAAAGGAGAGCCGGCATAGGCCGGCTTTTTTGTGTATGAAGGAATTTGAATTAATTAACCGCTACTTTAAAGGTCGTGGCATTACACGTCGTGATGTAAACCTTGGAATTGGCGATGACTGCGCTTTAGTAACTGTACCTGAGAACTGCCAGCTGGCAGTAACCACTGATACCTTAGTGAGTGGCGTACACTTTTTTGATGATATCTCTCCTCGCGCTTTAGGGCATCGCGTTTTAGCGGTTAACTTAAGTGATTTAGCTGCAATGGGCGCAGAGCCTACTTGGGTATCTGTTGCACTAACATTACCTAATATTGATGTTGAATGGCTCGAAGAGTTCACCGAAGGCATGCATGAAATTGCCGAATATTTTAATGTACAAATAATTGGTGGTGATACTACTCAAGGTCCACTATCAATTACTATATGTGCAAAAGGCACCATTCCACAAGGTACTGCATTAAGACGCAGTGGCGCAAAGGTCGGTGATTGGATTTATGTTACCGGTCCCTTGGGGGATGCGGGGCTAGCCATTGAGGCGCGTAAGCAAGGCTTCGATGTTGCACCAGAGCACCTTCGTTATATTAATCAACGCTTTGACTACCCTACGCCACGAGTGGCTGCAGGGCAAGTGCTAAGAGGAGCGGCTTCAGCTGCTATTGATATCTCAGATGGCTTAATGGCTGATCTAGGCCATATCTTAGCAATGTCTCAAGTAAGCGCGCATATCAACGTGGATAAAGTGCCGACCTCAGATGCAATGCGTGATACGCTAAATAAAACACAGCAACTGCCTTTTATCTTAAATTATGGCGATGATTATGAACTTTTGTTCACGGTCCCAGATGATAATAAAAGTATGTTGGAATTAAAACTGCGCCAATATGGAGTTGAAGCAAGCTGTATTGGCCAAATAAAAAGTGGTGAAGGGCAGATCGAGTTGATGCTTGATGGTGAAAAGCTTGAATATCAAGAAACAGGCTTTGAACACTTCTCCAAGGAGCCGGTTTGAGTAACCCTTCAAAGTTTAATTTAAAGCGCCCACACCAATTTTTTGGTTTGGGTTTTGGTTTAGGGCTCGCACCTAAAGCACCCGGTACATTTGGTACCTTTGCAGCATTGCCGTTTATTTTTATCACTATGCACTATCCACTGTGGCTACAAATAGTTTTTGCTGTTGTTATTAGTGTATTTGGTGTTTGGGCATGTGGTAAAACAGCTGACGATTTGGGAGTGCATGATCACCCTGCGATCGTTTGGGACGAAGTCGCCGGTTTTTATATTACTATGTTAGGTGCGGCACTGAGTTGGCAATCCTTACTTGTTGGTTTTTTATTGTTCCGCTTTTTTGATATTGCCAAGCCAGGCCCTATTCGCATCCTAGATAAACGAATGCATGGTGGTGTTGGTATAATGGCCGATGATGTTTTAGCGGGGATATTTTCATTAATTTGCGTGCAAGCACTTTTAAAAATAGGCTACTTACCCCTTTAACCCTAGTTTTTGCAACGAGGTATTGACGTTATGATGCGATTTTTTTTGGTTGTTATATTACTGCTTTGCAGTATGCCAAGCAGTGCGTCAATTACCGACTATGTAGTAAAGCAATGGAATATTCAAAACGGCTTACCTTCGCAGTCCTTAAAAAGTGTTGTGCAAGATGAGCAAGGTTATATGTGGCTGGGTACGCAGTTCGGCTTGAGTCGATTTGATGGGAATACCTTTACTAATTACAATACGTTAAACAGTCCTTTCTTACCTAGTAATGGAATCAATAAGCTACTCATTGATAGTGATGGTAATTTATGGGTCGGTACTAAAAATGGCGTTGTAGTATTAGATCCGCAAACAATGGCTGCGCAAGAGTTTACTGTTAAAGGACCCGTTCGTGATGTGCTAGAAGACTCTCGCGGTGGGATTTGGATTGCGGCAAATGGTTTGTACTTTGTTCCCCGTAATCAAGTCAACCTAAGCAGCAATAACAATCAGCTCAAAGCTAGTGTTAATGCGATTGCGGTTAAACAAATAGCGGGCTCTGTCAGCCAATTAGCCTTATCACCCGAAGGCATCTGGCTCGTTAATGAGCGCCAACTGCTTCGTTTAACTAACTCTTCATCTGACTTTGCAAAACTGCGTTTAGAGCTCACCGCTAAAGTGTCATTACCTGAGCGTGTAGCGCAAACCATTATCCATGATTTAGCTTGGCTTGAGGGAAACCTCTATTTGGCGTCAGAGCTTGGCGCTTATTTCCTTGATTTAGATGATGAGCTAAGACCGTTTCCTTTACCGAATGCTAATAGCACTGCTGTATACAAATTCATGAGTGACTCAGATGGCGCATTGTGGATTTCGACTTATGGCAGGCTATTGTTTAGAGATAATTCAGGTGAGTGGCAGTGGGTAGAGCCGAGTCAGTTAGATCAAAGTATCTGGTTTGCAGATTTATATAGAGATAGTGACAACAATATTTGGCTTGCTAGTTTTAGTGAGGGGCTTTGGCTTGCTCACGAAGGTCGTATAGAGCGTCACTCTGCAATTTCCCAAATGACAGAAGCGGTTATGGCTATTACTCAAGCGCCAGATGGACAGCTATGGGTTGCTAACCGCAGCGGTGTAGGTTACTTCGATTTAGATAAAAACTTCATAAATAAAATCCCAAGTAATCAATATGGTAGAGCTGCCGTACATGATTTACATTTTGATGGTGGCCGCTTATATATAGCCACTGGGAGAGGGGTGTTCTTTTATGAAAACAATAGTTTATTTGCAGTCCCAGGCCGCGCTTTAAGAGATAATCCGGTGTTTGCTATTAGCGATTCAAGCAAAGGAGGGCTGTGGGTCGGTACGGGTCGCGGCATGTATCGGTTAAGTTATGGTGGCATAACGCCATTCGCCTATAATGCTTTTTTAGATAGTAAATTTATTACTTATGTTCTTGATAAAGCAAATTTTGGTTTGATAGGAACGAGTAAAGGCGCTTATTACTTTACTGATCGAGGGATTGAAAAAATAGGCGACCAAACATCATTAGATAGTGCCTATGTTACTAGTATTTTGCATATTGATGGTGTGGGTATTTTGATAGGTTCTTTAAACGATGGCTTATTTTATCGTAGTACAACAGGACATTGGCGTCAGCTTGATGCTACCGATGGCTTACCTTATGGATCTATTTTTAGTTTACGTTATGATGAAAAGTTAAAACGCATTTGGGTAAGCACCATGAAAGGGGTTTATCGCATGCCAGTAGAGCAGTTTAGTGCTGATATTGAAAGTTTGAAAGTCGAGCAAGTGATTTCATCATTTGATCGTCAGTTAGATGGTAAAGCAAGTCAATGTTGTACAGGTTTAGGTCATGATGCTGTGGCTGAGCAAAGTAATTCTATGTGGTACCCAAGTCTGCAAGGTGTAGTTGAAATTCCAAAAGATATTGAACTTTTTGGCATTAAACCGTTGCAGCCTAAAGTAGAGAGCATGACGACTAATTTACGTAAATTGGCAACGGCTGCATTAGGGCGTAACCCTACCCTAGATACCGATGAACGTGATGTTACATTAAAATATACCGCCATTGATTATTATGCTCCAACGAGTATTGAGTTCCGTTATCGTCTTAGTGGCTTGGACAGTGATTGGCGCTATGCAAATACCCGTAGAGAAGCTATTTATACTAACTTACCTCCTGGCGCATTTTTATTTCAACTTGAAGCAAAACGCCAAGGGGAAGGGTGGCAAAAAGCTCAGCGAACAGAGTACTCTTTTGTTGTTCCTCGACGTTTTGATGAAACAGTTTATTTTAGACTATTGATAACGAGCACCTTTGTCTTGTTATTTTATTTAGTGTTTTGGGTGTTTAAAAAACAAGAGCGTCGTAAACAGGCTGTACTTGAAAGTTTAGTGACAGAGCGTACAGGTGAACTACGTCAAGCAAATGATAAGTTAAACCAGGTTAACTCACAGCTTAAGCTTGTAAGTCACTCAGATGAGCTTACAGGTCTTAGGAGCCGCCGCTTCTTGTTTGATCAATTGCCAAAAGATATTGAACACTTTCAACGTAATTCACAATCGTTACAAGCTCAAGGTAAATCACTGGTTTTACTTGTAATTAATTTTGATAACTTTAGCCGAATAAATGATGCATATGGTCCGATAGGTGGCGATAGCTGCTTGCAACAAATGGCTGCATTATTAAACTCACGCACGCAGGGATCTGATTACGTAGCGCGTTGGAGTGGCGATGAATTTTTACTTTTACTACGTGATTTTAAACGAAGTGCTATAGATAAGTATGTTTCAGAGCTTTGCAAAGCAATCGCAGAACACTCATTTAAATTGCCTAATGGTGAGAGTATTAATTTAACGGCTTCCATTGGTTTTTCATTTTATCCACTACCGTTGTTGGGTGGCCAAGTGATAGGCTGGGAAACCTCGGTTAACTTGGCTGATATGGCTCTGCATCAAGTTAAAAAACGCGGTGGTGATGGAGTAGCAAATATTACCTTTGATGCACAATTAGATGCATTTGAATTTGAGCAATCAAGTAATGTTGAGCAGCAACTTAGTGTACTACAAGCCAATGGCTTGGCAGATATAAAAGTGTGGATGCGATAGTCAATTTTCCCTATGTACATTACATGTAGTAAAAAGAAATGCCCTAACGTATGACGTTAAGGCATTGGGAGGCCAACTAAAGTCAGTTTATTTAACTGCTTTTGAAGGTTAGTGGTTTAGCCAAGTTGGTAAAATAGCAACAGATTCAGGTGCTGTGAATGAATAGCTTAAACTCGCAGCTATATCACCACTAGGACTAGTTAAAATATTGTCATATCGCATGACTAAACCATTTGATTTCTCAGCGACATATAGGTGATTACCAGTAAACATAATATCAACTGGATTACCAAGCATGGTGGCAGGTCCTGCAATATTGACGCTGACATTATTCAAGCCAGAGCTCATACCTGCGTTACTTAGCACGTACAATTTTCCATCCGTTGCGTCTGTAGCACTGCCAACATCGGAGACGATTAGCGAATCACTGAGTGGATCATAATCGATTCCATGGATGTTGCTTGGTGCAAGAAATGCAGCGCCGCCGGTTGCTGGAGTGATAAGGCGGTCTTCACCTGTAATTACACTCATACCAGCCATCAATTTACTTTTTACTTCATCAAAAACGGCAATTGTACCATTGGTTAATGCAACAAATGCTCTGTCTGTAGCAACATCGTAGTCGACATCCCAAGGGCGGGCGCTATTACTTGGTGTGAGCGTAATTAGTGGTGATGCGTCCCCTGTCGTACAGTTTGAAAACACCAGAATTCCTGGTGTTGTTGCATTATTTTCGGCAACAAAGACTAAGCCACTGTCTGATGCTACATCCAAGCCTTTTGGTGAGATAAGGCCTGTATTATTACCACTAATCACCGAATCTTGACTTTGAGAGTAAACCTCACCATCACGATACATAGCAACTTTATTAGAGATCACTATTCCACCAGAAGAAGTGGTGCTGTTATCAAAGGTTGTATAGCTATTACCTGCTTTATCAAAAGCAACACTTTCGATTGATTGGCTGGCGTTGTAGTTGCCAAGCTCACTCGTAAGGGGCGCGTTTAACCGAGATATTTGCCCTGTTGTTGGGCCAGCGGCTCCAGGATTGCTACTTACAGCAACACCAATCAGTGGCACATTAATCATATAGCTGTCTGATATATCCGCCATGTCACTATGCATGACAGTTTCGCTAATAGATTCAGGTTTAATAGTAGCAGTCACACTGTCGGGGCTTATATCACCGCTGGCACCGGAAAAGATATTGCTAAAGATCAGTACTGCATCGTTTGATTTTTCTGCAACACGTAAATCACTACCCGTTAAGCTGATATCAACAGGGTTACCTAGCATACTTGCCGGGCCTGCAATACTGCGTGCAACGCTAGTATTACCATCTGCAACAGAAGCATTATTGATCACAAATAAGGCACCATCCGTTGCATCACTGGCACTACCTACATCTGAAAGTACTAATTTATTGGTTTTGGCATCATACGCGATACCATGAATATTGACTGAAACCTTCTCACCCGCATCATTACTTGGTGTGATTGTACGGGTCGGCATTGCCATAAAACCGCCTTCGACATAATAGTCATATACAGCAACATCACCATTTGTTAGTGCTACGTATAAGCGGTCGTTGTTGTCGTCATATGTTACATCCCATGGCTTTGCATCGGTTACCGTGTTTGCCAATGGAGCTGCATCACCCGATGCAGCTGCACCAAAAACAGTGATCTGCATTGCATTAAAGTCAGCTGCAAATATAAGCCCGCGTTTATTTGATACATGAATACCTTTAGGGTTTACCAAGGTGGTATTTGTGCCAGTAATTGTACGGTCACGATCAGTATTAAACATGCCACCATCAGTACGGCTTAGCACTTGGCAAATAGTACTGATAGCACCATTGCCGGAGTCACTTGCTTGAATTAGGTTACCTAATTTATCAACAGTAACCCCTTCATTTGCACCACTACTGAATGTTTTTAATTTTGCTGCATTTTGGTTTATTAGATCTATGGTACCAGCATTATCAGTGCCGTTATTCGCTAAAATAAATGTTGCGGCATTAAAGCCTGGTGTGCCATCAGCACCATCTACACCGTCATTACCATTATCACCTGGGACGCCCATTTCACCTTGCATGCCAGCAGGGCCTGCATTGCCATCATCTCCATCACAACCAGTTAAACCTATTAAAATTGCTAGACTAAGCGCAGATAAGCAAATTTTGCTTGTCATTGAATGAGACTGAATAGATTGAGAAATTTTGCTTGAGTTGAACGTTTTCATAGTTTGTACCTTCTTAAATATTCCATCAAATGTGAACATACAAAGAGTTTTACTTAAAACCACTTAAATATAAGTATGGACGCTTTGCTCACGAGTTAACCTCGGTGTGTAAACGTGTAAGAACGGTGATTGGATGCAAAGAATGAAAAATAATTTTAAATTTATATCAGGTTGTCGAAAACGAAAAAGGAGCCGTAGCTCCTTTTGTTGGTTAACCTAGATGTTGCATTAATAATGGATGTACTGAAAGAACAGACTATTTAGCAATAAAGTTTTTTATACTGTTGAGTATACCCTGTGGACCTAATCCCATTTCATCATGCATTTGCTCTTGCGTGCCATGCTTAATGAACTCATCCGGAATACCCAAATTAAGAATATTAACACCGGCTTTTATAGCAGCTAAATATTCGTTAACAGCAGAGCCAGCGCCACCGACAATAGCATTGTCTTCAAGGGTTACGATGGTATCGTGATCGCTAAGTAGTGAATCAATTAAATCGGTATCTAAAGGCTTAACAAAACGCATATCAATTAAGCTTGCACCTAACTCGTCGGTGGCTAAGAATGCGTTTTCAAGTAACGTACCAAAAGACAAAATAGCAATTTTGCTGCCAGGGTTTATAGTTCTACCTTTACCGATTTCAAGGGCGGTCATTTGCTCATTAATTTCGCTATTACCAGCACTGCCTCGAGGGTAGCGTACAGCAACAGTCTGATTGCATTGATACCCTGTATAAAGCATCTGGCGACATTCATTGGTATCGCTTGGGGCCATGATCACCATATTTGGAATACAACGCATAAAGCTTAAATCATAAGCGCCTTGGTGTGTTTCACCATCAGCACCAACTATTCCTGCACGGTCAATGGCAAATAATACTGGTAAGTTTTGCAGCGCAACATCGTGAATAAGTTGATCATACGCGCGCTGTAAAAAGCTAGAGTAAATAGCGACTACAGGTTTTAAGCCTTCACAAGCAAAACCGGCTGCTAATGTAACAGCATGTTGTTCAGCAATCGCGACATCAAAGTACTGCTCAGGGTGCTCTTTTGAAAAGCGCACCATGCCGGAGCCTTCACGCATGGCAGGGGTAATTGCCATTAGCTTGTTGTCTTCGCTTGCCATATCACAAAGCCAGTCACCAAACACTTTTGAAAACGTTGCTGCACCTGGTTTTGATTTTGGTAAGCTTGAAATGGCAGGATCAAATTTTGGTACGCCGTGGTAACCAATAGGATCGGCTTCAGCTGGTTTATAGCCTTTACCTTTTTGCGTTTTAATATGCAGTAACTGTGGCCCTTTTAAATTACGCATATTACGTAATGTATCAACCAACATAGTGACATCGTGGCCGTCAATTGGGCCAATATAGTTTAACCCAAGCTCTTCAAAGAAAGTACCCGGGATCACCATCCCCTTTAAGTGCTCTTCCATGCGACTGGCCAATTCTTTTACCGGCGGGACCCCAGAGAGTAACTTTTTGCCGCCTTCACGGATGTTAGTATAAAAGCTGCCAGATAAAATGCGCGCAAAGTGATTAGTTAAAGCACCCACATTTTCAGAAATAGACATTTCGTTGTCATTTAGAATGATCAACATATCTGATTTAACATCACCGAGGTGATTCATCGCTTCAAATGCCATACCTGCAGTGATAGCACCATCACCAATTATCGCTACTGTTTTGCGCCCTTTACCTTCTTTTTGCGCAGCAATAGACATACCAAGAGCGGCTGAAATAGAAGTGCTTGAATGACCAACACTGAAGGTGTCGTATGCACTTTCATCGCGATATGGGAAAGGGTGCAAACCATCTTTTTGGCGAATAGTATGCATCTGGTCACGACGACCTGTAAGAATTTTATGTGGGTAGGCTTGATGGCCCACATCCCAAACTAAGCGATCTTCTGGCGTATTATAGACATAATGTAAAGCTACAGTGAGTTCGACAGTACCTAGACCTGAGGCTAAATGGCCACTACTTTGCGAAACTGAATTAAGTAAATAATCACGTAGCTCATCGCTAAACGCAGGTAGTTTGTCTTGCGCTAAATCACGCAGCTGGGTTGGTTCGTCAACCAAACCTAATAATGGATACTTGCTACTATCAAGTGTCATGATTTTTAATACATCCTTCGCTAACCAGAGACTATTATAGCGTATTATTACTCTGGTTTATTAGTTATTTTGTACGTCTTTAGTTGCTTGTTATTGAGCTATGTTTAATAATTGCGTTCAACTATATATTTGGCTAAATTTTCTAGTTGCTCAGTATCGGCATCTATTTTTGCTAAAGCTTCGAGTGCTTGATTTAATAGCTGTTGTGCTTTTTGTTTAGCCCCATCAAGGCCTAGCAGAGCAGGGTAGGTTGCTTTATTTGCTGCAATATCAGAGCCTTGTGGTTTCCCTAGGGTGATGGTGTCACCTTCGACATCAAGAATATCGTCTTGTACCTGAAAAGCCAAGCCAATTGCATTGCCAAATATTGTCAATTGCTTTTGGGTTTGCTCATTAACACTCGGTGCACTTAATGCCCCAAGCGTTATTGCACAATTTAATAATGCACCAGTTTTAAGTTTATGGATTCTCTCAAGCGCTGCTAAATTAATTACTTGATCAGTGGCTGCTATATCCAATGCTTGTCCGCCTACCATACCTTCAATACCTGAAGCTTTACTTAATGCGGCAATCATTTTTACTTGTTGGTTCGCAGGGATTTTAAAGTCATGGTTTGCGATTAAATCAAACGCTAATGTTTGTAGCGCATCACCAGCTAAAATAGCATGTGCTTCACCATAAACAATATGGCAAGTAGGCCTACCTCGGCGAAGTTCATCGTCATCCATTGCTGGTAAGTCATCATGAACCAATGAGTAGCTATGAATGCACTCAATTGCAGCCGCAAGAACATCTAAATCTTGCTTATCTGCGCCAAGCATTTGCCCAGTCGCGTAAACAAGAAAAGGGCGAATACGTTTACCGCCGTTTAAAATACCATAGTGAGTGGCTTCTTTAATGCTATCTTCGGTATCAAGAGGCTGTGAAAAATATTGATTTAGTGTTGCTTCAACATCTTGTTGAGCAGATTTTATTTGTTGTTTTATTAACACCGACTATTCCACATTATCATTAAAATTGCTTAGCGCTGCCTGTGGGTCATTACCCATTAAAATAGCCACTTTTTGTTCTGCTTGTTGGAGCTTATTAGACGATGCATTTGCTAAAGCTATTCCACGTTCAAACTGTTTTAATGATTGTTCAAGCGATAAATCACCTTGCTCCATGTCTGTGACGATTACGGTTAATTCTTCAAGTGCTTGCTCGAAGCTTAAGTTTTCAGGTTTTTTGGTCGCCATAGTGGATTTTACTTAGATGATATAAATGTGAGGCCAATTTTAGGGGGAATGCTAAACTAGGTCAAAGACTGATGCATTTTTTTTATGTATTTTGGCTTTACCGTGACATTTTAATTACCTGAACCTAGGCTTAAACCTTGCGGGATGGAGTAGTTTGATTAGAATGACACTATAATAGGCGATAAAGTTAAATCATTTATTTAACGAAATGATTTAAGTAATTCAATGTTTTGCCGATAAGCAGTTAATAATAAAAGTTTGTTACCTTAAGTAGCAAAATAGCAATTCCTCTGGAGGGGTAAGTGGATTTAGCAACCATTATAGGTATTCTCGGAGCAATTGGCTTAATCGTGATGTCGATGGTGCAAAGTAGTAACGGTGAAGTTGCTATGTTTTATAATACGCCATCAGTTGTCATTGTATTTGGTGGCTCGATTTTTATCGTATTGTCAAACTACACTATGGGCCAATTTTTAGGCATTGGTAAAGTGTGCGCTAAAGCATTCATGTTTAAAATTGAATCCCCTGAAGAGTTAATTGAAAAAGCCGTCGAGCTTGCCGATTCAGCACGAAAAGGCGGTTTTTTAGCCCTAGAAGAAGCTGAAATACCCAATGCATTTATGCGCAAAGGGGTTGATATGTTAGTTGATGGCCATGATGCTGATGTAGTGCGGGCGACTTTACAAAAAGATATTTCACTTACTACCACACGCCATGAATCCGGCGCGGGGTTGTTTAAAGCATTGGCAGATATTGCGCCTGCTATGGGTATGATTGGTACATTAATTGGTTTGGTGGCAATGCTTTCAAACATGGATGATCCTAAAGCGATTGGTCCTGCGATGGCTGTTGCGTTATTGACCACTTTATATGGTGCATTCTTAGCAAATGTTATCGCTATTCCTATTCAGGTCAAATTAGAGCTACGCAAAGAAGAAGAAGCAATGAACCAGCGCCTTATTCTAGATGCTGTACTGGGAATTCAAGATGGCCAAAATCCAAAAGTAATTGAGGGTATCTTGAAAAACTACCTTGCCGAATCTAAGCGCAATGTGGATACCGAGGAGTAAACATGTCTGAGCAAGAGTGTAAATGTCCACCTCCGGGTTTACCTGCTTGGATGGGCACATTTGCAGATTTGATGTCCTTATTAATGTGCTTCTTTGTACTCTTGCTCGCATTTTCAGAAATGGATGTACTTAAGTTCAAACAAATAGCAGGTTCGATGAAGTTTGCTTTTGGTGTGCAAAACAAAATAGAAGTTAAAGATATTCCTAAAGGGACCTCCGTAATTGCAATGGAGTTTACCCCTGGTAAACCAGAGCCTACACCGATTGAAACTATTCAGCAGCAAACAGTTGAGATGACACAACAAATGCTTGAGTTTCAGGCGGGAGATGAAAGTTCAGCAGGTGGTCGTCAAGAGCAACGAGGTAATAAGCGTGGTGGTGAGTCACAAAGTACCGCTCAACAGCAAGCATTAGATCAGGCCACAGCCTCTGCGGATCAAGAGCAAGTCAATGAATTAGTGAAAAAGATAGCTCAGCAGTTAGAACAACAAATCATGGATGGTGCTATTGAGCTAGAATCGTTAGGTCAGCAAATCATTATTCGTATTCGTGAAAATGGCTCATTTCCATCAGGGAGTGCTTTTTTACAGCCTCGGTTTAAGCCTATCATTCAAGATATAGCGACTCTATTAAAAGATGTCCCCGGTGAAATTACGGTGTCAGGCCATACCGATGATTTTCAAGTATCTAATGAGCTATACACTAATAATTGGGATCTTTCTTCAAAACGAGCGGTCGCGGTTGCATCTGAAATGCAAAAAGCTCAGGGGTTTGATAAGAGCAGAATGGTCGTTGTAGGGCATGCTGAAACGCGCCCTCTGGTACCAAATGAGTCAGATGCCGACAGACGACGTAATCGCCGCGTTGAAATTTCGATTATGCAGGGTAAAGCGAAGGAGTCCGACCCAATCGAAGTTAGGTGATGATGCTTGGCAAAGTACCGATTTTAGCATAAAGTAAATGCTCCTTAACAAGTGTAACGGAGTGACTTATGAAAAAGATTGATAAATATAGCTATATGCCGGGTAATGGTGATGGTGGTGATGACGATAAAACAGATTAAGGTAATTTGATTTTGCCTGATTGGTTTGTTGAAATTCGAATTTTTTTAAGTAACAGCTGGGTTTTTATTCTTAGCCCGGCGATCCTAATTTTTTACTTTCGTAAAGATTGGCCAGCATTTCGTTTTACGCTGATTACTGCTGCCTTCTTTTTGTATGGCACTTTAATATATTCAACGCTAAGAGAGTTGGATGAACCCTATATCTGGCGTTATGTTATCTGGGCATTTAATGATTTGGCGTGGATGGCTTTAATTGCATACCTAGGAATAAAAGATAAAGTTTATCTTTGGCAAAGTGTTCTTGGTCAGCTTGTTGTTTTGGGGGCGCCAATCTTACAGTTATTTCGTTTAGTTGACCGCCACCTTTGGGATTTATCCTATAGCACCATGATGTACAAAACTCTTCTACCAGTCATTAACATTGCTACAGTAGTCGTGTGCTATTTACCACTGATTTATATCTTACTGCGCAAACCTCAGGTTAATATTTCCCAGTAAATTTTCTTGTGCTAATATACTGTTTATATAAACAGTTGTTATGGTGCAAGTGTGAAATTATACATTGCTGAAAAACCTTCCCTTGGTCGTGCTATTGCCGACGCTTTACCTAAACCACAGAAAAAGCATGATGGTTATATTGAAGTTGCTAATGGTGATTGCGTTTCTTGGTGCATTGGCCACTTGCTTGAACAAGCTGAACCTGACGATTATAACGAGCAATATAAAAAATGGCGCTTTGATGATTTACCTATCGTCCCTGAGCAATGGCAATTAAAAGCTAAACCTAAAACTCGTAAGCAACTCACTGTTTTAAAAAAGCTAATTAAACAAGCAGATCAATTGGTGCACGCAGGTGATCCAGATCGTGAAGGACAGCTGTTGGTTGATGAGGTTATCGACCAAGTCAAACTATCTCAATCAAAAAAACAGCAAATTCAACGTTTACTAATCAGCGATTTAAATATTAGTGCGGTAAAGAAAGCGTTGACAAGTATGCGCAGCAATCGTGATTTTATTCCACTCAGTGTTTCCGCATTGGCGCGCTCCCGTGCAGATTGGTTGTTTGGTATGAACTTAACCCGTGCATATACCTTGGCTGGTCAAAAAGCGGGGTTTGGTAATGTGCTTTCTGTTGGGCGTGTACAAACACCTATTTTAGGGTTAGTGGTTAACCGCGATAATGAAATTGCTAATTTTGTAGCAAAACCATTTTATGAGGTGTTTGCTCATTTAAATACGGGGGAGCAACATAGTTTCACTGCTAAGTGGCAACCAAGCAAAGCATGTGAACCTTATCAAGATGAAGAGGGACGAGTACTACACCGAGGCCTTGCACAAAATGTTGTATCAAGAATAACAGGGAAAGAGGGGGAGGTTACAGCACTTGAGCAAAAGCAGAAAAAACAACAAGCTCCTTTACCGTATAATTTATCAGCTCTGCAAATAGATGCAGCGAAAGCGTTCACGATGCCAGCACAAAAAGTGTTGGATATTTGCCAAACGTTATATGAACGCCATAAGCTCATTACTTATCCTCGCTCAGATAACCGTTACCTACCAAAAGATCACCACCGTGAAGCTGCAAGTATTGTAAAAGCGATTGCCAGTAACGGTGGGCAAAATGAAGCGCATTGTAGTCAGGCTGATACCAGTAAACGTAGTAAATGTTTTAATGATGCAAAGGTAGCTGCGCATCACGCCATTATCCCGACCGCTAAACAATTAAAATCGGCAAGCTTAAGTTCAGATGAAGCAAAGGTTTATAGCTTAGTCTGTCGGCATTACCTCATCCAGTTTTACCCTGACTACATATTTAATGAAACTAAGGTTGAGGTAACTATTGCTGGTGGTTTATTTAAAGTGAATGCAAAGCAAGAGGTCAGCTTAGGTTTTAAAGTGCTAATGGGTAAATCAGAGCTTAAAGATCAGCAAACTTTACCGCCATTAGTGAAAGGGCAAATACTTGACTGTAGCCATGGCGAAGTGGTTGATAAAATGACGACTCCGCCTGCACATTTTACCGATGCAACCTTGTTAAGTGCTATGACCGGAATAAGCCGTTATGTAAAAAACCCAGATATCAAAAGAATTCTCAAAGATACTGATGGCTTAGGAACAGAAGCAACGCGGGCAGGTATTTTAGAATTATTATTCAGACGCCGATTTTTACAACGCCAAGGTAAAACTATTTTAGCTACAGAAACAGGAAAAGCACTCATAGGTGTATTACCTGAAGGCTTAGCGAGTCCAGATTTAACGGCAAAATGGGAAGCCTCATTAGGTGACATTGCAGATCAACGTATGAGCTACCAACAGTTTTTAACTCCGTTATTAAACGATTTAGCACACTTTATCGGCGAAGCAGGGCAATGTAATAGTCAAGCCTTTGCACAATTACCAAAAACGCCGCAAAAGCGACGTTTTAAAAGAAAGGCTAAACCAAAAGCAAAATCGGCCTAGTTACAAAGTCGATTTAGTTATTAAAAAGCGCAACGGCTGCGTTACTCATCGCTTTAATGCCTGTTGGTAAGGCAACTTTGTAATCAGGAGCGAACTTACTCGAATGTAATGACGGTAGAGTTTCACCTGATTTTTGTGCCGCAGCATATTGTGCTTGTTCAACACCACCTAGCCAAAATAAAGTAATAGGAATGTTTTGTTCTGTGCGACCATATAAACCAAAGTCCTCACCAGCCATAACCGCTTCTGTTTCTAACACGTTCCCTTTACCAATAGCCGAGCTAATAGCATTGCGTACAATATTTGTTTGCTCTGGGTTATTATATGTTGATGGAATTGACTCATCTTCATGAACATATACTTGTGGTATGAGCGACTTGTCTAAGCCTGCACTTAATGCAATGCCTTGGGAAATTCGCTTTATCGCTGCAATTTGTTGTAAACGTACTTCTGGGTTATAGCTGCGCAGCGTAAGTTGTAGCTTTACTTGATCAGAGATCACATTGTGTTTTGAGCCCCCATGAATAGATCCCACAGTTATTACAGATGGCTCTAATGGCGAAAGTTCACGACTAGTAATGGTTTGTAATGCTAAGACTATACGTGAGGCAATAACCACAGGGTCGATAGTCGTGTGTGGGTAAGCGCCATGGCCACCTTTACCTTTTACTGTAATATCAACAGAATCAACACTTGCCATAGTGTACTCGTTTTTCATACTCACTTTTCCAGCAGGAACGCTAGCACTGACATGTAAGGCAATTACATGATCAGGAGTAGGGAATTTAGAGAATAGGCCTTCTTTTAGCATCGCTTTTGCACCACCACCGACTTCTTCAGCAGGTTGCGCGACCATCA
This sequence comes from Pseudoalteromonas mucoides, assembly GCF_049257175.1. Taxonomy (NCBI): domain Bacteria; kingdom Pseudomonadati; phylum Pseudomonadota; class Gammaproteobacteria; order Alteromonadales; family Pseudoalteromonadaceae; genus Pseudoalteromonas; species Pseudoalteromonas mucoides. The sequence goes on along the minus strand of NZ_JBMMUC010000019.1, from coordinate 2,029 downwards.
TTAATGTTCCCTGCCATGATTCTTTATGCATAACGAGTTGTTGCGCCGTGCCAATAAACGAACTCATATGAATATCATGACCACAACCATGCATAACACCCACATTAGCACCACCGTCATTTACTACCGTGATTTTTGAAGCATATGATTTGCCTGTTTGCTCAGTAATAGGCAGGCCATCAGTATCCGTGCGGATCATCACTGTTGGACCATTTCCGTTTTCGTAAACACCCACAACACCAAAGCCACCCACATTGTTAGTTACCTTAAAACCAAGCTGTTTTAATTTGTTAGTAATTTTTAGACCTGTTTGTTTCTCGTGATATGAAAGCTCGGGAGACTGATGCAAATCTAAATACAACTTTTCGATAGCGGGCATGGTTTTATCTAGGTCCAGCTCTAACGTTGTGGCACCTGTTAACGGGCTAATAAAAAGTAATACGGCATATACTTTGTGAAATTTCATAAAAGACCTTTTAGCTCGTGGCTTGTAATTATTGTTATCGACACCATATAAAACCCTAAATAGTCTGATATGGCAATCAATCGCAATGAATAATATGGTAAATGTTAATCCACAAAACCTTCAGCAAGTATTAGGTGAAACTTCTCAAGAAAAACTTGTTCTGCTTAGTTTCTATTCGGCACAAAGCCCTGAGTGTCAGTCGCAAGCTGCTATTTTAGATAAAATAGCTAGTGAATATGGCGAGCATTTACTTGTTGCGACACTTGATTGCGATGTAGAGCAACAGTTAGCAGCTCAATTAGCTCAGCAAATAGGCTTGCAAACACTACCAACACTTGTGTTTTTAAAAGACTCCGCTCCGGTAGATATGTTGCCTGGTGCGCAAACAGAGCAACAAGTTAGAGACGTTTTATCAAAGCACTTACCGGCACAACATGAGTTATTATTAGAACAAGCAAAGCAAGCTCTCGTTGCGCAAGATTTAAATAGTGCATTTAATTTTGCAAAGCAGGCTTACGAACTAGATACGACTAATGCACGTATTAAATTAGTGCTAGCAGATATTTGTATTCAAATTCATAAACTAGATGATGCTCAAGCTTTACTTGATACAGTTGGTGAAAGTGAGCGTGATGCGTATTACACAAATATTCGTGCTAAGTACGAACAAGCGCTTGAAGCGACCGATTCGCCAGAGATAAAAGCATTGCAATTAAAAGCAGAGCAGCATCCGAATGATTTAGAGATTAAAGTTGAGCTAGCTACTGCACTTGACATAGCAGGGCGTAAAGAAGAGGCATTAGAAACATTGTTTAGTATTTTAAAGAAAGACTTAAACTTTGCAGATGCCAAAGCAACCTATCTTGCAGTTATAGCATCATTACCTGATGGTGATAGCTTAGCAGCTAAATACAGAAGAAAGCTCTACAGTATCCTGTATTAATCAATTTTAAGTATCATAAACCCAAGCGCTGTTAATTAATGGCGCTTTTTTATATCTAAAACTTGATAAATACAAAAATTAGATAATACTTAAATTCCTCTCGAGAAATACTTGCTGATATTTTAATCAGTTAATGACGCCTTTTAGGTGTTTTAGTTTGTTTTTCAAACGAACAGATTCTTTTTTTAAGTTTCTGACTAAAAACGCTTGCGTAAAAATCTGTTCTCCCTATAATGCGACCCCACTGAGACGGCAGAGCAGGCAACGCTTAGCGAGGCAAGCAAGTCACTTAGTAAGTCGAGTAAAACTTGAGTTTAGATTTTTTAAAAGTTTAAATTAAGTGTTGACAAAAAAATAGGGAAGCGTAACATGCGCAGCCCTAGCGAGATAAAGCAAAGCGCTTTAATCGCAACGTTCTTTAACAATATAAAGCAATCATCTGTGTGGGCACTCGTACAGATTGAGTTCTAACAGCCAAGCTTAGTTCGCTAAGTAAGGCAAAAAATTTAGAGTCTCAATTGAAACTGAGTGACCAACAGAATAATTACTTTTAGTAATTATTCAGCACAGTCAATTCAATATCGAAAGATATTAAATAAATTCAGAATTCATTGAGCTGT
>NZ_JBMMUC010000018.1:0-114897 GCF_049257175.1 Pseudoalteromonas mucoides | reverse complement strand
TGGACCATGCCAATCCACAATTGGAGCTTGTGTTTATCTCAGTTGGCGATTTATTTTAAGGGGCGTTTAGATAACGTGCTCGATCTTTAATTTTTAAGCTGACACAGAATTTTGAACGCCCTCGGAAATAATTGGAAAGGTGTATTAATTCACATAATCGGGTAGCCGGAGGTCTCCTCCAGACCCCACACCATCCATCATGCGCTTTTTATTAACAGGAAGTGCAATGAGTGGTTCATCTCCCGTAATGAATATTGATCCAAATATCATTCAATGACACTAAACCTTGTGACGTTAAGTCGTCATTACCTAACGTAATGTTAATTTGTATTTTTAGTTGTTTGTTACTTGAAAACGTGAAATTAAGCGCTCAAGCTCAGTGGCACTCCTATCTACAGAGCTCGTACCAAGGCGCACTTCATGCAGTGAATTTTGTAATAATGAACTTATCTCATTAACCTGTTGCGCACTTTTGAGCTGCTGCGTTCCTTCTTTGTTTATTCCTGTTAGCGTATCAATCATATGGGCTAATGTTTCATTTAACTCAGTATCATCGTGTATGATTTCTTCAGTTGAAAGCATATCTTTTTCAACACTTTGCATACTTGATTGCATAATCTCTACTGATTGGGCAGCACTACTTTGTATCTTGCTAATCAATTGACTGATTTCTGTGGTTGCTTGGCCAGTTCTTGCCGCTAAGTTTCTAACTTCATCAGCGACAACTGCAAATCCACGGCCTTGTTCACCGGCTCTGGCGGCCTCAATAGCAGCATTAAGCGCGAGTAAATTAGTTTGATCAGCAACTTGGCTTATTATACCCACCACTGAACCAACATTATTTACATGGTTATGAAGTCCTTGAATGGTATTGCTAGAGGTATCAATTGAGTTATGGATACCTTGAGTTTGTTCTCTTATTGTTTGAAATTGCATGACACTTTGGGCAGCTGCGGTTTCTAAATTAGTTCGGATTATCTCAACTTCATTAGTGGCGTCATTGATAGTATTGAGCTGAATTTCAATTCGAGACAGTAACTTTTGTGTTTCAGCTAACACAGTATTAGCATTGAGACTGAACTCATCTTGCTTTTGTATTAATACTTGTTTTGCTAGTTGAACATCGTTAGATACATTAATAACTTTACCAACGGTACTATCAAGACTATCAATGAAACTGTTGATCCATTTTCCTAACTCACCAGTTTCATCATTTGATAATAGCCGACTTTCTAAACGCTGCTTTAAGTTACCACCACCTTCAGCTATACCTCTAATTACATCTGTCATTTTCTGCAATTTACTTGCTACATTTGCAGGGCCGCTTTTTGCGAATAATACACTTGTCATAGTTAAAGTAGCCAATGTCATACCTGCAGATGCAAACCAGTTAAGGCCTAAAATTTCGTGGCAAATGGGTGCTGTAAATGCAACTATTGAGCTATAAAAAAAGTGTTGGCGTAAAAGTGTATGACTGATCGAGCGACTACGATAAACCTCTTCGAGGTCACCTTCACACATCATTCCCCATGTATCTTTAGAGCCTGGAAGAGTGAATGTAACTCCTTTGCCTATGACAGGAACGTGGCGGTAGTCTGAGTAACCAGGATAGTCTACAAATATATTGCTACCTGATTTGATCGTTTCGCGCACACCTGGGTGTAATTTACCAGTTGCGGGGTCGGTAAATTTGAGTTCTAACTCTGTATGGTCTTTAACTTGAAGTACGCCCCAGTCAGTTTTAACGCCATCTTTGAGGTTATCTCCCAATGAAAATGTACGATCTTCAAATCTAGAACGAGATAGGGCAGTGCCGGCTTCAATAGATTTATCAAAGTTAGCTTTGACCATAAATAGGTAGTTATCACCCGATTCTTGATATATGTGCCCAGCTTCACGTTGAATTAGATCGCCAATCACATCATTTGGCACGCGTGCACACAAACAATAAGTTTGCTCATTAGCCAATTTAATAGGTAAATAAAACATCAATGTTACAGCATCATGAAACTTAGATGAGGTTGGGCCTAATTGTTTTGTTTGTATATCTTTGTAAGGCCCATGAAGGAATGGCCCTTTAAATCCTTCTTGAACAGCTAGTTGTGCTAAAGTACTGTGGCCAATATGCGCTTGATGACTTGAAGCTTGCACTTGTGCTGTTTGCGCAATTAAAAATAGTTCTGATATATCATGAGTGTGCTTTAATTTTATAGCTAATAATTCGCTGCACTCACTGAGGTTGCTTTGTTTTATTTCATTGGCAACACTTTGTAAAAATTGCCATTGACTGTTGGTCCAATCTTGTAGAATTTCGAGTCGTGTATTTGAAATTCCTTCAAAGGTATTTTTAATAAATGTTGTGCGATTACGGTTTAAAAAACATGATAAACCTAGAGCTAATTTTCCATTGCGACCTAAATAAGGTAACCAAGTCCTTTCTTCTTTATTCAAATACATAGATCTACTACTCACTTAATACCCCTTATTGAACAGTGCAAACATACGTTGCTGCATCCCGATAAAGCAAGATATTGACCATGTAGGAATAATGAGTAGAGAATGCGGTTTTAACAGATAGTTTGTATATTTAAGATATAAAAGGGGTTTTATATAAATGATTTATTGGTTATAAAAATTGACTATTTTTGCACTGCACAAAATTGGATAGTCAATGCACCAAACTGGTAGAACATTTTACTGGTAATAAATTATTAGCTAGCAAAGCTAGCAAAGCTAGCTAATAATCATAGCTCTAAAGAGGTTAGTTACCCCAAGGGTTGCTTGCATTCGAGCGTTGCTTTCGAGTTCGAGCACGGTCTTTAGCTTCTTTTTTAGCTTGGATACGCTTTGCATCACTAAAACTTAATTCACATGGCTCACCTGGTTTGTGATCAGCAGGAATAACACGGTCACGTGGCGGTAGTTGATATTGCACATCATCAGGTTTAGGTAAGTTTTTTAAGCGGTAAAGGTAAAAGTTTTCAACTTTGTCTTGTGCCCATTGAGTTTTACGTAAAAATTTTACCGCAGACTTTAGATCTGGATTATTTTTAAAGCAATTTAATTGCAAGTAAGCATGTAATAATTCCCAGCCGTATTGATCAACTAGCTCAGATACTACCTGTTCAAGTTTAACGCCTTGCAAAGGGTTATTGCCAAATAATTCTTCGTTACTCATGGTTACTCTCATTTCATTTCTAATATTGTAATTATAATTTTTATATCAATAATTAGATAGTAGAAATTAAAATCGAAAGCTGTCATTTATTTAACAGCTTTATATAAAAAAGGGGATTAAGATTTTTGACAATTAACCACAATTCGGCCTCTTACATTTGCGGCCATTAACTCATTAGCACAATTGATCACATCTTTTAAGGTTATTTCATTGCTAATAGTGTCTAGGTATTCTGCGCTTACTAACGAGCTGAGTCTATCCCATGCTTCTATTCGGTCGGCTTTAGGGCGCATGACACTGTCAATCCCAATGAGTGAAACTCCACGTAAAATAAAGGGCGCTACCGATGCTGGTAAATCCATGCCTTGAGCAAGACCACAGGCTGTGACAACGCCACCGTATTTTAAAGATGCGCAAATATTAGCAAGAGTATGACTACCAACAGAGTCGATAGCTGCTGCAAATCGCTCTTTTGCTAAAGGCTTGCCTGGTTTTGAAAACTCATCTCTATGAATTATCTGTTTTGCACCTAGGTGTGTTAAATACTCAGATTGCTCTGGTCGTCCGGTTACTGCAACTACACTAAAACCAAGCTTGTTAAGTAAATAAATAGCAAAGCTGCCAACACCACCATTAGCGCCTGTAACCAAAATATCACCAGAAGCAGGGGTGATACCTTGTTTTTCAAGGGCTATTACACTGAGCATTGCCGTATAGCCCGCAGTGCCTATTTGCATTGTTTGCTTTGCAGTTAAACCTGAAGGCTTGGGTATTAACCAATCGGAACTTAAACAGGCTTTTTGTGCAAGCCCTCCCCAAAATTTTTCGCCAACGCCAAAGCCATTTAAAATGACAGTATCGCCAGGTTGAAACTCATCTGTTTTGCAGCTGGATACTTTACCTACTAGATCAATTCCCGGCACCATAGGAAAAGAACGCACAACAGGCCCCTTGCCTGTGATTGCAAGTCCATCTTTATAGTTAAGAGTGCTGTACAATACATCAATGCTTACATCGTTATCAGGTAACGCACTCGTATCTACTGTGTCTAGCTTTGCACAGTAGGGGGTATCGTCTGATTGATTAATAACAATAGCGTTGAATAAATTTTCCATTACGAATCCTTTTAGACCGATCGTCTTTTAAATGATAAAAAAAGGCACTACCTCAGTAGTGCACGTAAAAACATTTCTGTATATAGCATTAAAGGTTGTGAGTTTTTGACTAGTTTTGCGCGCATTACAGCACCTTCCCAACCAACCCAAAAAAATTCACTTATCTGAGCGGCATCGATATGTTTACTGACTAATTTTTGCTCTTGCGCGCCTTCAATACATTGTTGTACTTTCTGCTGCCATTGTTCATAGCTGTGCAATAGCTTGGTTTTAAATTCAGCTGATAAATGATTAAGCTCTTGGTTCAAATTACCAATTAAACAACCACGGCTGAAGTTATACTTTTGCATACCAGTTGCGGCACTTTGAGTAAAATTTATCAAGCGTTCTAAATGAGGTACATCATCTTGCTTTAAGTATCGGTTTAATTTTGCAATGAAGTAATCATTGTATGCGTCTATTACTGCTAAGCCAAAATCATCCTTACTTTTAAAGTAGTGATAGAAAGAACCTTTAGGGACACCTACCTTTTTTAAAATTGTGTCTATCCCAGTGGCACTAAAACCAAATTCGGTTAATGTTTCAAGCCCAGTAGCTATAAGTAATGCTTTGGTATCAGCGTTACTACGAACTACTTTTGGTGGGCGACCACGTCTTGGTGGATTTTGCTCGTTTGTTTGCATAACCCATATTAGACCGATCGTATTTATATATGCAAGCACTTTGTATGTTATTTACACATTTTTAAATTTCACTTTATAAAATTATAAATATTAAATGCTTGCAATAAAGTTGTCATAATTACAATTTATTGATGAACTTTTGCGTTACATAGGTAGTCACATTTAAAGCAGGATACTGCATGTTAGCGATTAGATAGTCGTAATTTTTTTATATAAATATTGAATGTACATCAGTGGTTTGACCACTTTGCTTTTTGAAATGTTAATTCATTTTCGCATCAGCAGCTTAGTTAAAGTCAATTTATTTAATTGCTTTTATGATTTGAATTTAACAGTTTTATTAACTATTCATTAATTGTAGATGTCATTAACACTACAAATTTATAAATATAAAAGGTGAGGATTTACCTATGAAGAGACAGAAAAGAGATCGGTTAGAAAGAGCTCATTCTCAAGGTTTTAAAGCAGGTTTGGCAGGACGTTCAAAAGATATTTGCCCTTATCAACAAGTAGACCCTAAATCAGAGTGGTTAGGTGGTTGGCGTGAAGCGATAGAAAATCGCAACATGTACAAAACGTAATTTTATAAACGAATTTTAAGCAAAAACGCCCTCGATTGAGGGCGTTTTTGTTGCAGCACTTTAATTAAAATGCGCTCGTATCTTGGAATAAACCTACTTTAAGATCTTTCGCTTCATAGATAACGCGGCCGTCTACTTCAACAGTACCATCAGCCATACCCATAAATAATTTACGCTTAATAACACGTTTCATCTCTAAGCGATAAGTTACTTTTTTCGCAGTGGGTAAAATTTGACCTGTAAACTTTACTTCGCCAACACCCAATGCGCGACCTAAACCTGGACCGCCAGACCAACCAAGGAAAAAACCAACAAGTTGCCACATTGCATCTAAACCTAGGCAACCAGGCATAACAGGGTCACCTTTAAAGTGACAATCGAAAAACCATAGGCTTGGGTCAATATCAAGTTCTGCAACGATTTGACCTTTACCATGCTCGCCACCATCATCAGTAATTGAGATGATGCGATCCATCATTAACATGTTATCACTTGGTAAGCGGCAGTTGCCTTCACCGAACATTTCACCTTGACCACAAAGGATCAACTCTTCTTTTGTATAGCTATTTTTAGGTTCCATAACACTTTTTCGTCGCTTAGAAATTGCAGAGTACTTTAGCGTACACTTGTACGCTAAACAACTCTGAACAGTTAAAAAAACAATGTTTTTGCATGAAATATCACCTATTAGGTAAAGAACATGCTAATTGTGCGATTAGAACGCGCAATTACGAGTAAAAATCATTATAATCAGTTTGATTTTTTAACCAGTATAAAGGAAGTTTATGATCCTTTTTGTTAACGCACTTACAGTAATTGATTTTTCTTATCTGTGTAATAAACGAGGCGCAGTTGGCGAGAGCTGGATTGTTGATTTAACTTTGCATGGCAAGTTAAATGAAGAGTCTATGGTGCTTGATTTTGGGTTAGTTAAAAAACAAATCAAAGGCATCATTGATGAGTGCATAGACCATAAATTAGCGATACCTTCACAAATAAATGGTGAAGTTGTATCTCATGGGGACTATAAAACACTTGATTGTACATTTGGTGATATCCATCATTTAGCGATGAGTGCACCTAATCAAGCATACTGTTTAATTGATGCCCCCGTTATCAATGAGCAAGCTGTTATAGATTTTTTAATAGCGACTATCATGCCGCAGTTACCAAGCAATATTGATAAAATTGAAATTGAATTAAAACCTGAGCATAGCAAAAGCTTTTATTATCATTACAGTCATGGACTTAAAAAGCATGATGGTAATTGTCAGCGTATTATTCATGGGCATCGTTCGCAGCTGGGCGTTTCATTAAATGGTATGTCCATGCCGCGCATTCAAAAGCAGTGGGCTGACAAATGGCAAGATATTTATTTAGCTACTGCTGAAGATCAAATTGACGCGTCAGAATTAAAACATGTTCATGCTAAAGAGTCGGACCTTTGTTTTGCGTACAGCGCAGCACAAGGTTATTTTGAAATGGCAATAAGTAGTGAACGTTGTGATATTTTACCGGTAGACACTACAGTAGAATGTATTGCTGCTTATTTAGCTCAGCAAATTAAGGCACAATACAGCGACTCTGATGTCAAAGTTACAGCGTATGAAGGTGTTGCTAAGGGGTCTATTTGTTATGCGTAAATTGATTCTTGCAAGTGTACTTACATCGTTGAGCGTTTTTGCTCATGCTGTAGAATTAAAAGGTAATCTCACTCAAGGTGGTTTAGTGACAGGCCAGCTTGATGGTGCAAAATCAGTGAGCTTTAACGGTGAAAAGTTAAAAACCACGGCTAATGGTACATTTGTGTTTGGCTTTGGTCGAGATGCAAAGCTAAATCATGAATTAAGCTGGGTAGACACTGAAGGTAAAACTCATAAACAGCCTTTGTTGATCACCAAACGCGATTACGATATTGATAAAATTACCGGTGTCGCAAAAAAATATGTGTCTCCACCTAAAGAAGTCAGTGAGCGAATTAGTCGCGAAGCAGTTGCTGTTAGAAATGCCCGCAAAGTTGATTCTGATTTAACGTACTTTTTAGACCCTGTTTATAAACCTGCCCAAGGGCGTATTTCTGGTGTTTATGGAAGCCAACGTTACTTTAATGGTGAACCTCGTCGTCCTCACTTTGGTCTGGACATTGCGAATAAAACAGGCAGTCCTGTGTATGCACCAGTAAGTGGAACGGTGGTTTTTGCTAATAATGATTTATATTATTCTGGCGGCACACTGATTTTAGATCATGGACACAGTGTGACTTCTACCTATATTCATTTAAGTAAATTAGATGTAAAAGTAGGTGATGAGATAAAACGTGGTGAAAAAATAGCTGAAATAGGTGCTACAGGGCGTGTAACAGGCCCGCATTTAGACTGGCGATTTAACTGGAAGGGTGAACGCCTCGATCCTGCACTTATGATGTTAGACACCTTAGCTAATAAAAAGTAGAGAACATGACAACTGAAGTTAATCGCGATGAAATCATTGCACAGCGTATTAAAGACTCAACTACGTCAGTAACAAAAACTGTTTTTCCTGGCCGTACAAATCACCACAATACGTTATTTGGTGGTGATGCTCTTGCTTGGATGGATGAAGTAGCCTTTATTGCTGCAACACGTTTTTGCCGTAAACCCTTAGTGACGATTTCATCGGACAGAGTTGATTTTAAAGAAGCGATACCGGCAGGCACATTTGCTGAACTAATCTCAAAAGTGGTTCATGTAGGAAATACAAGCTTACGTGTTGATGTAGAAATCTTTCTTGAAACAATGCACAAAGATGACAAGCATTCAGCTATTACAGGTAGCTTTACCTTTGTTGCTGTTGATGATAACCACAGACCTACACCGGTTGTGTGCGATAAAATGATATTCGGTTTTTAAATTTAGAATATTCAATAGCACTCCTTGTGAGTGCTATTATTACACCCACAAAAGAACACATCATACTATATCTTTATATTAAATAATCTAATCACCGAGTAGAGAGTGAATACTGAATAGGTCAAAGAGAGTAATGTTTAATTCTAGCAAAACGGTTATAACACCATGGCAGCTATCCAACCAAAAGCAAGCAGTGGTAGGTTAAAGTGAATAAAGGTAGGCACTACTGAGTCCCAAATATGGTCATGTTGACCGTCAGCATTTAAGCCAGAAGTTGGGCCTAATGTTGAATCAGAAGCAGGGGAGCCGGCATCGCCTAAAGCGCCAGCCGTACCAACAAGAGCAGCAGTCGCCATAACAGAAAAGTTTAACTCTAAGCATAATGGAACAAATAGGGTGGCTATTATTGGCACCGTTGAAAATGAACTACCAATTCCCATGGTTATCATTAAGCCTACCAATAAAATTAATGCTGCTGCTAAAGGTTTATTACCTTCGATAATACCAGCAGCACTTTGCACTAAAGACGCAACATCACCTGTTGCTTTCATAACAGAAGCAAAGCCTTGTGCTGCAATCATAATAAAGCCAATCATTGCCATCATAGCGACACCTTTACTAAAGACGTCGTTATTTTGCTCCCATTTAACAATACCAAATAAGCTGAAAATCATAACGCCAACAAGGCCGCCTAATATCATAGAGCCACTCACATTCTGCGCTATTAATGATGTTAATACCGCGGTAATACCGACCAGTAAAACTTTTTTTGGCTGCTGCACTGTTACGTTAATAGTTTGCTCTTCAAGTTCATTGACTTTGTAATTACGGCGTTTTCTGTAACTGATGAACACAGCAATCAAAAGTCCGATGAACATGCCAATGGCTGGAATTATCATGGCCATAGGTACTTGCGTATTTATAATTTGCAGTCCGTTTTCAACTAAGTTTTTATGTAATATTGAATATAAATAAATTCCGCCAAAACCATAGGGTAAGACCATGTATGAAGTTGCGAGTCCAAACGTTAGAATGCAGGCAATGGCTCTGCGGTCTAATCGTAGTTTATTAAACACAATTAATAATGGTGGGATCAAAATTGGAATAAACGCGATATGCACCGGAATAAGATTTTGTGATGAAATAGCACATATCAGTATTATCGATAATATAAAGTAACTAAGCGCAGTTTCGCCTTTATTTGAAGTGTTCACTTGCGATAACAATTTTGCGGCTAGAATCCTAGTGAGACCTGATTTTGAAATCGCAACGGCAAAGGCGCCCAGCATGGCATAACTAAGCGCGATTTCTGCGCCGCCAGACAAACCCGCATTAAATGCATTTAATGTCTCCGATAAACCTAGCCCTGCAGTTAACCCTGCAACCAGCGCGCTAAGTGTCATAGCAACAATAACATTTACACGAGCCAACGTTAGCCCAAGCATTAATAAAACACCAATTACAACTGCGTTCATAGAGATCTCTTAGCTTTTGTTTTAATTGATTTTACCAGATCACAGCTATGATTTTTACGTTGCTGAGTAAATTCCTCACCTTTATATCGTACATCGCTGTATAACTGAGCAAACTGCAGGAAAAATGAACCTTTTTCAATAAAATGCTCACTCGCTAGCTTGAGGTATTGCAGTGGTGTGAAGTGGGTACTTTGATTAAAACCGTTTTTAGCGCACCAAAGTTGAATCTCTTTATAATGCTTTGCTAGCAGGTGCTCATCCAACATAGGTTTTTTTGGCCAATTTAAATAAACAAAATAGCTAATAAAAATAATGATGATAGTTAAAATGACAAATAATGAAATTTTCCATAGTTGGCTATTACCAAACAAGCGTTTCAAAAATGAACTTTGCTTTTGTTGATCAAAGCCAAGCACCCAATTTGTCCACTTGTAATCTAAGTTTTCTAAATTTAAACGCAACCAATTAAACCCAGGTATTTGGTTAAACCTGAGCAAACTAAATTCTAAGTTATTAGTAAACTCACTATTGAGTGATTGCATCTGTGACAGTGAACCTGTTAATCGCTCTGGAGAAACAACCGCGGTTGCATCAAAAATTTGCCAGCCTTTACCCTTTATAAATACCTCGACCCATGCATGAGCATCGTATTGATATACACTTAAGTAATCATCTTGCTCATTTAATTCTCCACCCAAATAACCCGATACAACTCTGGCTGGAATTCCTACAGTTCTAAACATAAACGCAGCTGCACTGGCATAATGACCACAAAAGCCCCGTTTATTATTAAACATAAATTCATCAATAGTATTATCACCCATCATAGGCTCTGGCGTAAGAGTATAAGCAAAGCCTTGATTTGAGAAATGCTCTGTCAAAGCAGTTAAAAATTCACTGTCGTTGTTACTGTTTTTATATAAAGACAGCGCTAATTGCTGAGATTGCACATTATTTAGCTCAGAATTTCCAAGTGTTAAGTTCTGATATCGATTAATTTTATTTAATGGCGAATCATTAAAAGACGAAGTCTTAACTTCATAATTTATATTATTACTTAAGTACCGTTTACGAATAAGCAAACCTTGCTCTGTACTTTTCACATCAGGGTTTGTTGAATAAGCTTGGCCTATGCCATATAACCAAGGCTTTGATGAGGGCTCAGCAATAATGTTGTATTGCGATTCAAATTGGGGGGCATCTTTTGCAGATGTTTTATTTCGTTGCTGGCTCTTTAATAAGTCCGATACTAGCCACGTAGTCCCATCAAATTCATCATGAATTATAGCTCGCCAATAGTATGGTGGTGCAGGGGGATTATTAGCACTTAACTTCGCTCTAAAAACAAGCTCATCTGAACGAGATAGTTTTGCTATATCAAAAGGGTTAACACTTTCAGATAACCCTGTTTTCGCAAGTTTTGGCCCAGGTAACTGCCAAAACGCAGGGAGTTTGGGTAGAAATAACAGTAAAAAAACAGCGATAGGTAAAGCAAGCAATAACATTTTACCACTTTGCTTAGACGCTATCTTTAAACTATGTTTATTTTCTATAAGTGCAAGCGCTGCAAAATTAAACACGTACAAAATACTCACGCATAATGTTGCAATGATTGACTGTGAGAAAAGATAAACGGTAGAGAGACTAAAAAAACTTAATAAAACAATTGATTGATAATGTTTTTTGGTTTTTGCTTGCAACAATTTAAACAAACTGGACAAAATAAGCATAGCAACAAACAAAGTTACCGTATCACCAAATCCAATATCGTAAAGTAATAAAACAAGAGAAAGAGCGGCCAAAATATTTGCATATAATGTGCTTGGTTTAGGCTTCTTCATTAAGGTGATTGTAAAATTCCAAGCACACAACAAGGCCAATAACGCAGTAAATATGGGAGTCAGTTCAGACATAATAAATAAAACGACCAAGCCATAAACTATCGACAAGGTGAGATTTATTGCTTTTTCGTTATGAATGGTCGGCATCTTGATTCTCAGTGTTTACCTTAAAACGACTCAATGCCATTAAACAGGCATTAAAATGTTCTGAGCCTTTAGCCATTGAATAAAGCTGACTATTTAACTTAAGGGCAAAAGCATGATCATGCAAATGAGCTTGGGTGATCAAATAGCTTAAGTGGCTTAATCTTGTTTCGGCATTACCTTGTAATTGAGAATAATCGTAGGTCATCGGTGTAGAAGCAAAGTTAACAAATTCTTTCACCATAAGTTGCTGTGTTTTTGCATAATGCTTCCAGGATACTCTTTGCAAGCCCATACCATGTTGGTGATCAACCAAGGAGTCAAATTCATCAATTCCATTGGCACGTTTTAAATCGCCATTAGAATTATGGTCATCAACCATTAAGTTATTATTTTTATTTGGATTAATTTGCTCAGGGTATACAAAAACAGTTTCTTCGATTTGCATATAACTCCAAACAGAAACTAAACCAAACGGGTATTGGCTTAGCAATTTAATGCGTTTTAACGGATAGCTACCTCGGTTTTTATAAGGCAAGGATACTGTAATGTTTGTTCTATCTTTTATGTTATCTAGGTGATGCAATATTTGTTTTTGATAAATAACATTAAATGACTGGCAGAACTTATCGGTTGAAATGTCGAAAACTAAGCGGGGTGAAATAGGGGAGTAGTCATTATTTTTTGCTTTGAAATGTATCGTTAAACCTTTGACATTGGAGTAACCAATTAAAATAGCCAGTACCAAAACAACTAACATTAAATAAGCCATGGCCAAAATTAAGTTGTTTTGGTAATTAATTCCTAATATAAAATTTAGAACGGCAACAAATAAAAAACCACAGCCCATTTTTGAAGGTAAAACATAAATCGTATTATGTTTTAGGGTAAGCGTATTACCTGTATGTTTGTTTTTTAACAGCTTACTAAAGAGTGCTTGTTTGAAGTCAGCAAATAAAAAACCACTCTTTTTGTTCTTGAGCATCTTTGCAAATAGCATATATTACAAAGGAACTGGCACAGCGTTTAATAGCTGTTTTATTTGTAATTCACTTGTTTGTTCATCAATTCCTAATCGATGAGCTGCCACACTTTTAAAAACAGTTTGTACATCATCTGGAGTGACAAAATCTCTACCCTCGATATACGCCCAAGCTTGTGCAGATTTACCTAATGCTATACTAGCTCTCGGTGATAACGGATTTGCAAAAATTCCGCTTTCTCGGGTATAAGATACAAGCTCAATAATATAATCAACAATGGGTTCAGCAATGCTAACTTTTGTAATTTCTGACTGTATATCAATCAATTGAGAAGAATTAATTCGTTTTGGCAGGGAGTCATAATCTCGATTATTACCCCCTAAAATAAGCTTTTTTTCAGCTTCTTTTGGTGGAAAACCTAAACTAATTCGCATCATAAAGCGATCTAATTGTGACTCTGGTAAAGGGTAAGTACCTGATTGATATAATGGATTTTGTGTAGCAATCACAAAAAACGGGGATGGTAGGGGGTATATTTCACCATCCATTGATACTTGTTTTTCTTCCATTGCTTCTAACAAAGCACTTTGCGTTTTTGGACCGGCTCGATTTATTTCATCGGCTAACACCACTTGACTAAAAACCGGCCCTTTATGAAATGTAAAAGTGTGCTCACTCGAATTAAATATACTTGCACCTAGAATATCTGATGGCAGTAGATCACTGGTAAATTGAACACGTTGGTATGACAGGCCTAATACAGATGCAAGAGCATGAGATAATGTGGTTTTACCCATACCAGGCAAGTCTTCAATGAGTAAATGGCCTTGGCTAAATAAGCAGGTTAACGCGAGTTTAATTTGTGTTTTTTTACCAAAAATTACCTGTGATAAATCATCAATAATAGCTGTAACTGTAGAGTGCATAGTAACCTTAAAAATGTTCGACTATTTCTAATCGCTTCATTACTGTATCAACTTTTTTTACGTTGAATGGTTTAGCAATAAAACCTTTAGCGCCAAGCTCCCACGTATTTTGTACGTTCTCTAAACTATTATGCCCAGAGCACATCACAACATGGGTATGTGGGTAATTATCATCTAAAAACTCGAGAATTTCAGTACCGTCGGTATCTGGCAACTCAATATCGAGAAAGATGACATTAGGAGATTTTTCTTTGATTAATGATTTTGCAGATTCAAAATCACGGCTTTCTAAAATATCTTCAAAGCCTAACTCAGTTAAGATTTGATTTAAGTAGTCACGAATATCTTGAACATCATCAATAATCAAAATAGGTTCTAACGGGCGCACAAATTCCATATTGTTTACTTCTTGTGATACAGCTTAAATTGTAGTTTCAATACTAAGCTAAGCGATAATGAAGCTCAAGAAAGATACCGTAATAAAACCAACTATTTGAAATAAACCACTTTAATGTCCGATACCGTCTAGTATTGGACATAGCGAGAGTGTGCAGACCATTAAAAACACACTAAATAGCGCATTACTTTAATAACCTATAATTTATATTATGTTAAATACAGTATCTTCTTTTACTTAAACCTGTTTCCCTTGTGTAAGGGGCTGTTCATTTCTAGAATAATGATGATATGAGGATTTTCGCCCTCGTCTTTTGGAAAAGACCATTATTACTGCGTTTGGCTAACCCTGAGCGCAATATTAGATAAATTTGGATTACGCTTGGTTTTAGACAAAACCTGTTCAAACTGACTCATTAACCGATCATTCCTGCTCATTGTACGTTTAGAATTAGATCATTGTTGATCGTTTAACTTTCCTTTAAATACACTTTAAACGCTTTTTAAACACTGTTTAAATATTTTGAGCTGTCGATATTTAAACTTTTTCGGCAGCTATGATGGTATTGAACGTTGGGCCTAGCTCAACTGTGATCATAAAACTCTGGTACGATATTTTTACTTGGTTGCCTATATAAGCAAACGTATTTGGGTTTTGAACAGCGTTCATTAGTTCGTGTATTTGCTCAATTGCTAGTTGGCCCGTTAAGAACTTTTCAATTTGAGCGCTGCTGACTGTAACAGCGCTACTATATATAGGTGCATTTTTACGTGATAACTCGTTAAGTAAATTTACAGACAAGCGCCCTAACGTAAATTGTTGGTTGTCTGGTGCCAACTTTTTAAGTGCTAACTTAGCTACTTGTAAGTTTACCTGCTTTATATAGTACAGCTGAGATTTTAAAACTGCTTCATTAAATTATGGTGCCGCTGTTTTTAAATGACTGTCGATTAACTCATTACTTATTTACGTCAGCAATATCTTCTCGAGTATCAGTATTGAATATCTGGCTTTGAGTTCTATCGATACTTCATTTAAAAAATCAGCTACTAGGTTATTAAAAGCCTTTTGAGATGTATAATTTTTTTATACGATTTAATATACCGTGTTTATACTTCTAATAAAATCTTGCGTTAAAACATCATGCTTGGAACTTAGCACGCTAAATTGCTATAGTAGTTTTAAACCCTTAAATGATGGAATATATGCCTTTTTCAACTGCTTGCTTATCAAAATCACACATGCATAAACATCTGCACATTGAGCAGGATAAACGTGTTTTTGTTATTGGTGATTTAGACGCTGATTTTGAAAAGTTCATCAACGCCCTGCACTCTGTTAATTTTGATTATGAAAATGATGTTTTGGTGATGCTCGGAGACGTAATTGACCGCGGCAATGACAGCACAAAACTAATAAAGTACGTAATTGAACATAATCTAATTATGCTGCTGGGTAACCATGAACATATGATGTTAGCGTCTCTTATTGATATAGACTCCGATGCTTTTGAGCTTTGGGTGCAAAATGGTGGTGCTTGGCATTTTAATGAAAGTGAAGAAAATTTATCACTTGTTTGTGATTATCTGAAAACATGCCCGATAACACTAAAGCTCCATTTTCAAAATGAAGTGATAGCTTTATCACACACTGCACCACTTACATGTGATTGGAACAATTTAGAATTAAATGAAGAGACACTATCAGCAGATACAGTAGTACAAAACTTTTTATGGGATAGAACTCGTGTAAAAACCAAAAGTAATAAAATAAACCCCGGTGTATTATTTTCAATTCATGGCCATAATACAACCAAATCCCCCTATTGGCTTGGCAACTCTTATCATATTGATACAAATTATTTAGCCGGAAAGCCAAGTATTATTAATCTAGCTGACTTAATTTTGCAGTATCGCACATTAAAAAATTAATTTTACAACATACATTGCTAATCAACTGATTAATAATCAATTTATCACTAATGATAATAAATATTACTGAATAAAATTAGGCTGTTAAAAACAAATAACAGCCTATTTAACATAATTAAAATAATGCTTTATTAGTGTAGTGCAGCTGTAAAAGGGATACTTTTACAAATATTTGCTTCTGCTATTAATATTTCCTCTAGTCGTGTATCAACATCTTTTTTATCAAAATATTCGTACGCTAGTTCTACAAATAAATTTTTATGTTTTTCTTCTGATTTTGCAATCGCCACATAAAAATCTTTTTCTTTTCCTTCAGGCAATGCTTGAGCAACTAAAGAGAATCGTTCGTGTCCCCTAGCCTCTATAACGGCACCTACAAGCAGTCTGTCCATTAAAAATTCGTCACGGCCATTTCGAAAAACAGCGCGGATTTGTTTAACGTAAGGATCTTTTTGGTCATTACCTAAATTTACGTCTCGGTCTAATAATAGCTTTAAAACTTGTTTGAAATGAATCATTTCTTCAAGTGCTAAGTCTGTCATCGCTTTAACAAGTTTTCGGCGATCGGGGTAATGTGAAAGCATAGACATTGCCATGCCTGATGCTTTTTTTTCAGCTGCTGCGTGATCTTGTAAAAATGTATTGAAGTCAGCGAGTACTGCTTCTGTCCACGAAAATGGAGTATGGTATTTTAATTCAAACATGGTTAATTTTACTCTTAGTTCAATGTGGCAATTTTATCGTAATTAACTTATAAAATCTTGCTTTGAGCAGTAGTTAATAAAGTAGCCTATCAATTTTTCCATTAGCAGTAGACGCTATTTTTAGCGGGTGTTTAATGTTATTCCACGCTGTTACTTTACCGCCAATATTCATTCTTTCGAAATCATTCATAGTGTCAGGAGCTGAAGATTTTATAAAATCACATAATGAATTGAAGCTTTTAGACTCGCTGATATCGATTTTTAGAAAGTCACTCTCTCTTGCTGAAAAATAGTGGAACGCTTTATCTCTGTGCTGTTTATATATTTGGCACAGGTAATCATCAGACTCAAGGTTTTCTAAATTTAAATTAGCAAACGTATTTAAATAGCAACGTTTTATATGCGGATTGAATCCACCATCTTCACGAGTTAAATTTTTAAACATTCGGGTTAAAAGTTGACGAATCGAAGGTAGCCATAATGACGTTTCCCGCTCAAGATATATAAACTTTGAGCCAGGGTATGCTTTATCTAGATATTGGTAATCATTAAAAATGGGCGTGTCAGCAATAACTTGTGCATCTTTGAAACATTGTTTTGTATAAGCCGTGTGCGCACATCTGTAGCCAAGTTGCAAAAAGCTATGGCATACACTGGTTGTGCCAGTGCGAGGCAAGCCGATAATAAAGATTTTATTTTCTTTCATTGTAATTATTCGTTTGGATTAAACCAAAGTTGTTTATTTTCAAGAGGCGTTAACTTTGACATGTGATTGTTTTTTAGATGGATAATGGTTTTTTCATGTAACTTTGCATTAGCAATTGCTTGAGAAAAATAATGTGTAAATAAGCGGTCAAACTCGCCATTTTCATGCATTTTTTCTAAGCCTAACTGTATTGCTTGGTGTATATCAGGGCGCTTGGAGTTTACAAAATAATAAACGGCTGCTGGATATGAAAGCGCAATATTAGGTACGACTTGAATATTCGTTTGCTGTCCAAGTTGTTGCAATTCCCAATCAACTTCTAAAATTGAGCGGGGAAAAGCATCTCCTCGCCCTTTTATGAGCATATTAAAAAGTGCGTCATATGTCGTTGAGGTTGATACTGTTAAGTTATTATCACTAATAATATCTGTATCAGGCCAGTCGTGGCCTTGGATAAAATCAATTTTATTAAGGGATTGTAAGTCTTTGATTGTTTGAAATTTAGAAAGTTTATCTTGCGTAGTTAGCAGTAATCGCAAGCCATACAAACCTTTGTAAATAGGGATACGTACAGGATTAAAGGTACGTTCTCGTTCAATACTTGTCATTGACCAAGCAATATTAACTAAATCGCCCTGTTCAAGCTCTTTTAATGAACGACTTTGCACCATTTTTACTGAAGATTCTAAAGTATGTGCGCGGCCACTATGTTCTAAAGCAAACTTAAGTAGTACCAGTGGGTACCAATTATCACTTTCATGTTCTCGTTCGGGCTTTGGGTATATTACTTTTAACGGTTGTTCTTTGAGTAATGACTCTTCACTGTGTGCATATGTACAGCATAATAACGTAACCAATGGCACACAAAGTAACCGTAATTTCATATTAGAAAAGCCGACTGAAAATTAAGAAGAATCCTGCTAGTGCCAATGTTGCAAAAGTTGATATCATTCCAATAACTCTTAATTTAAAAGTTCCGTCTTTGATTGCGATACTATGGCAAATGCGACCAAATACCAGTAACGAACCAAGAATATGGCAATAGTGACTACCTAGGCCCTGAAATTCAGCTAAAAATATTAAAATTAAAGCAAATGGAACATACTCAATAAAGTTTCCATGAGCACGCGTTGCTCTGATCAGCGCTTCATTATTATCAGTACCCAGTGATATTTGGTTTGCTTTACGTACTTTAACTACATTCATACTTAAATAAATATACATAAAAGCCAATACGGCCGCATAGAATGAAATAATCACGCGTTAGTTCCTATAATTTTTTTCAATGATACCACAAGTTTAGGTATGAAATAGTTACATGCTAGCTTTTTATGATAACGTATTAGAATTGCGGATAAAAAGGATATATATGTTTGTTCCACGAAAGATTGCTGATAATTATCGAGAAATGATTAACAGTATTGGTTTTTACCCTTCTATGCTGTCTGTGGGCTTTTTACTGTTTGCCATTATTACTATGTCTATAGAATACACAGCACCTATCGTAAAGTTAAAAGAGCTTATTGCATTTTTATTAGTCGATAGCGAAGAAAACGCACGTACTATATTAAGTACGCTAGCCGGAAGTATCATTTCTTTAACTGTGTTTAGTTTTTCAATGGTGATGATTGTTTTAAATACTGCTAGTGCAAGCCTTTCACCCAGGGTGATACCAGGTTTGATCACTCGTAAATCCCATCAACTTGTTTTGGGCTTTTATTTAGGCAGTATTATTTATTCAATCATCATGCTTATTAATATCAAGCAAACCCCGGGAGGTGATGTTTCAATACCAGCATTGGGTGTGTTTTTTTCCTTGGTCTTTGGCTTAATTTCATTAGCTTTATTTGTTTATTTTATACATTCGATTTCAAAAGCAATCCAAGTCGACAATGTGCTTAATGATTTATTTAAAGATACCAAAGGTGTTATCAAGTCGATAATCAGCCGTCAAGAAGAGCATAATATTACTGAATTCCCTAATTTTTCTGACTGGCATTCAGTTAAAAGTACCACAGAAGGCTATTTCAAAGGTGTTCATTCAGATAAATTATGTGAAATTCTAGCTCAAGAAGATTTAAAGCTCTTTATTGCTGTTAACCAAGGGTATTTTACTGTTAAAGGTTACCCTTTTCTTAAGTCAGATAAAGATCTTACTAATAACCCTGACCTCATTGAAAAATTATTAGACTGTTTTATTTTTTATGTAGAAGAATATATTAGCGACCATTATCGTTATGGCTTAACGCAAATTTCTGAAATTGCAGTTAAAGCCATGAGTCCAGGAATTAATGATCCCGGTACTGCCGTTAAAGCTATTGATATGCTCAGTATCTTATTGATTGAACGCTTAAAGATTAGTGATATCAATTATTCACTCAAACACGCTCAAGACACACCACTGTTATATATTCATGAAACCTCATTTGAGGAGCTATTACATGATAACTTCACCCCACTACGTAATTATGCAAAAGCCGATGCGTATGTAATGACAAATGTATTAGAGGCATTTAAGAATATTTTGTTCGTCGCAAATGACAACGAAGATGCCACTGAAAAGTTATTCAATTACCTTGCTGCAATAGTAGATGATATTAATGAACACACGACTAATTTGTATGACCGTACCGAAGTTATTAATATGCTGAATTCAATAGCTAGAATCTCACCTGAGCGTGGTGATATTTTGCTTGAGAGATTTGAACAGCCAAATTAAAAGGGTATTTGAGTAGGTTAATTAAAAAAGTCTCCAGCTGGAGACTTTTTATAAAACGTAAACATTTTATCTAAAATGAGTTTATTAATTTTCAATCAAATAGATAGCGTAACTTGATGCTGAAATCGTGATTTCACCAGCATGGTATGAGTCAGGGGTTACTGAGCCGGATTCCGCATCGGTTGACATTGCCATTTTAGCTCTTACATAAGGTTGTACACCGGTATCCATCGGCTTCATAGATGCACTGTAAAGGCCTTTAAGTTCTACGCCATAATCACTTGCAAACTCTGATGCTGCTTTTTTAGCGTCTTTAATTGCTAATTTTTGAGCTTGATTATGCAGTTCATTATATTTGCTAGATACAAACTGAGTTTGATTAACTTGGTTTATACCCCCATTGACCAGGCTTTGTAAAAGCGTAGGGTATTTATCAACATCATTAAGCGTTAATGATAGACTACGAGATACTCTAAAACCAACAAACTCTTGTTTGTTAGTCTCTCTATTATACTGTGTCTCACGGTGAATACTGATTTGCCCTGCATTTATATCTTTAGCTAACACACCCGCTTGTTTAGAAAGTTTAATCGCTTTAGCCATGGTTTTATCAGCTTTTTCTTTTGCTGCCATAAGGTTTTTGTCAACTTCGAGTATGCCAACATTAAGTAAAACACTGTCTGCAGCTGTCGTGATTTTAGCTTGACCTTGAATATATATATGCGGTGCACTTGGTGTGCTTTGGGCAAACACATTGAAAGTCATCGCGGCTGCAAGTAAAGGTAAGTAACGCATAATGTTCCTCATTAAGTGAATTAGGCTTATTAGATACCCTAGCTGGTTAATTTAAAATGAACAAGCATAAAAAAACAGGCCGTAGCCTGTTTTTATTAACGTTATTAATTAGATACTAACGCGTTTATAATTACGGTATTTTGGTAACCAATAGTTAGAATCAATTGCAGCCCAGAGCCTATCATCGCTTATTTCAAGCGCCGCACCCTCTTCGATTGCTTTTTTGGCAACAGCAAATGCAATGCGTTTACTTAACGTTTCAATCTCTGTAAGAGCTGGCAACAAGCTACCTTGTCCAGTGTTTGCACGAGGTGAAGACTCAGCTAAGATCTCACTTGAGACCATTAGCATTGCATCGGTAATTCTGGTTGCTTTTGCAGCAATGACACCCAAGCCAATACCCGGGAAGATATAACTATTATTACACTGTGGAATAGTAAACGTTTGGCCTTCATACACAACAGGTGCAAATGGGCTACCAGTTGCAACAATTGCGTTGCCTTGAGTCCAGTTAATTACATCTTCAGGCAAGGCTTCTACTTGTTTAGATGGATTACTTAATGGGAAAATAATCGGCTGCGCACAATTACTGTGCATTGCGCGAATAACTTGCTCGGTAAATAATCCTGGTTGTCCAGATACACCAATTAGAATGTCAGGCTCTGCACAATGCATAACATCAAGTAATGACGCGTATTCGCCACTGTAAGTCCATTGTGCTAAGTCATCGGTTTGTTGCGCAAGCGCTTGCTGAAAATCACGAAGACCTTGCATACCTTGTGTTAATAAACCAAAGCGATCAACCATAAATATTTGGCTACGTGCTTGCGTATCTGAGATACCTTCAGAAACCATCTGGCTTATGATTTGTTCAGCAATACCACAACCGGCAGAACCTGCACCGACAAACACTACCTTTTGTTCAGATAACTTTGCATTCTTCACGCGACATGCTGCAAGTAATGAGCCGACAGTTACGGCTGCAGTCCCTTGGATATCATCGTTAAAGCTACAAATTTCATCACGGTAGCGCTTCAGTAAAGGCATCGCGTTAGGCTGGGCAAAATCTTCAAACTGTAATAGCACATTTGGCCAACGACGTTTAACCGCTTTAATAAATAGATCTAAAAACTCATCATATTCGTCTTGGGCTATACGTTTATGGCGCGCACCCATGTACATTGGATCATTTAATAGCTTTTCGTTATTTGTACCAACATCAAGCATAACGGGTAATGTATAAGCTGGGCTAATTCCGCCACAGGCGGTATATAACGAAAGCTTACCAATTGGAATACCCATGCCACCAATACCTTGGTCGCCTAGACCTAAGATACGTTCACCGTCGGTTACTACAATAACCTTTACCTTACCTTTGGTAGCATTACGTAAGATGTCGTCAATTTGATAGCGATCTTCGTATGATATAAACAAGCCTCGTGCACTTCGGTAAATATCTGAGAATTTTTCACAGGCATCCCCCACTGTTGGGGTATAAATAATGGGTAGCATTTCTTCAAGATGATCACGTACTAAACGGTAATACAGTGTTTCGTTATTATCTTGAATTGCGCGTAAATAAATGTGTTTATTAAGGTTATCGTTAAAGCTTGAATATTGTTGATAGCAGCGTTCAACCTGTTCTTCGATCGTTTCGTAACGAGGTGGTAATAAACCCGCTAGGTTGAAACTTTCACGCTCTTTTTGTGTAAATGCACTACCTTTATTTAACAGAGGAGTTTCGATCAGGCCAGGGCCTGAGTGATGAATATAAAGATAATTTGGATCGGTATTTGTAGTCATAATTCCAAGCTTAGCGATGTCTTTAATTGTGATCTGCCATTATTAGGATTGAACGTTAAAAAGCAATGACATTCAATCTTGTCAGACCATTTACAGTAAGAGAAATGTACGGCATAAGCCATACTTACGCCATATTGTACAGTATCTTACTAATTCAAATAAGGGGTATTTATGCTCATTAAGCACAATACTATTTATCGCCAAGGGCGATCCCTTCACGTCGTGGATCTGCTGCACCGTATAAAACGCCTTTTTTAACTTCAACAGCGTGTAGCCCTGAGTTCAAATCAACCACTTTAACAGTATGACCGCGTTTCATTAACTGTGATTTTAATGCGGCAATGTCCGCGCCTTTTTCTAAACTGGTATAACGGTTTCTATTTGTAACGCGGCCTAAATTAATCGCTTGTTGGGCGGTTAAATCCCAATCCAGTACCCCAATTAATACCTGTGCTACGTAATTTATTATACGGCTGCCACCGGGTGAACCAACCACTAAGCGTAAGCTTCCATCTTTGTTGAATACCATCACCGGCGACATAGAACTTCGTGGGCGTTTGCCTGCCTCAACTCGGTTAGCTAATAGTTTGCCGTCTTTTTTCGGTGATAAGGCAAAATCAGTTAATTGGTTGTTCAATATATAACCATTGACCATAACAGTCGAACCAAAGGCCATTTCAATTGAACTGGTCATCGAAACCGCATTTCCTGAACTATCTACAACCGATACATGAGTAGTTGAAGGTAACTCATAGGCATCATCCTGTGCATAAGCTAATTTGTCTTTAGGCTCTCCGGCTACAGCTGGTAAGTCTTTTTCAGTAATAAGGGCAGCGCGTTGTTTGATATAATTTTCCTCAAGAAGTTCTTGAGTAGGAATATAGGCAAAATCAGGGTCGCCCATATACACATTGCGATCGGCAAATGCTAAACGTGATGCTTGGGTAAAATAATGAATGGCTTGCTCGGAATTAGGCTTGAACTGGGCCATATTTTTACTTTCTAGTAATGCTAATATCTGTATCACAGCAACCCCACCACTACTTGGCGGTGCCATAGAGCAGATTTTATAATCATGGTATGGCGCGCACACAGCATCGCGTTGCACACTTTTATAATCAGCCAAATCCTTAAGTGTTAAGGTACCAGGTGCTACTTTACTTTGCTGAACAGCCTCTACCATCTGCTTAGCATTATCTCCTTTATAAAAAGCATCAATGCCCTTTGCAGCTATGTCTTTATATAGATTGGCTAATGGCTGGTTTTTCTTTACTGTACCCACAGCTAAAGGCTTACCATCTTCAAAAAAATAATCTCTAATGACATCAAGTTTAGTAACGCCAGGGTTAATTTGCTTAGCAAGTAATGCATGCAATCGAGGAGAGACAACAAATCCTTGCTCTGCGAGCTCTATCGCAGGATTAAATAGTGTGCGCCAATCAAGTTTTCCGTATTGTTTATGAGCATTTGCAAGTGCATGTAAAATGCCTGGCACACCGACTGAGCGCCCTCCTACAACTGCCTCAATCCATTTTGCAGCTTTACCATGCTTATCTAAAAATAATGTTTCATCTGCATTTTCAGGTGCAGTTTCACGTCCATCAAAACTTGTTAGCGTGTCAGTTTTTTTATCGTAATACATCATAAATGTACCACCACCAATGCCTGACGATTGAGGTTCTACCAATGTTAAAACAAGTTGTGTAGCAATAGCGGCATCAACTGCACTACCGCCTTTGGCAAGAATTTCTTGCCCTGCTTCAACTGCATAAGGGTTAGCAGCAGCAATCATAAAATTGCCACCAACGACCTGCTGTTTAACTTGATGGCCTGTGGCAGCTTCTGGTTCACGAGTTTCGCGTGGTGTTGTTGCACTAATAGCTAAAGAAGGAATACATAATAATGAGGCAGTAAATGCCAGTGCTTTTGGAAATGTTAAAAACATAAAATAACTTTATTGCGCCTAGGTGTTTGGCATCTTAAAGTTAAACGTGCACAATATGCAAAAGTTTGCTGTAAAAATAAGAAAAAAATGGTTAATTTACCTCTCCAACCCCGATACGTTCTACCACCACTGTGTTTAATCGCAATCAGCTCACTCTTTGCTGTTTTTAATTTGAACGATTTTTTAGAGTTCAATCGTCAGTTAATTGACCAAGGTGAGGTATGGCGATTACTCAGCAGCCAATATGTGCATGCTAATTGGGCACATTTAGGCTTAAACTGTGCCGGTATATTGCTCATTTGGTTGCTACATGCCGAACACACTACACCGAGTCAATATGCACTGAACTCATTAATTCTTGGTATTTGGTGTGGCTTAGGTATTTATTTCTTTTGTCCAGATATAAAAATTTACACCGGGTTAAGTGCCCTATTGCATGGTGTGATTGTCTGGGGAGCTATAAAAGATATTAGTATAGGTATGAAAACAGGCAGTTTATTATTTATAGGGATCTGGCTCAAAATAGCACATGAGCAATATGCAGGTCCTAGCGCTGAAGTCGGTCAACTAATTGCCTCTCGGGTGGCCATTGACGCTCATTTAATTGGTGCAATTGGTGGCATTGTACTAGCAACGCCGGTGATTCTTAAAATGATAAAAAAAACGCCAAACTAAGTTTGGCGTTTTCATTTTTAATTAAATTTACAGTGTTTCTTTAAATAACTTATAGATACGACGGTATTCATCTAACCAGCTCGAAGGCTGCACAAAACCATGCGGCTCTACAGGGAAAATTGCAGTCTCAAAGTTTTCTTTTTCAAGCTCAATTAAACGTTGCACTAAACGTACTGAGTCTTGGAAAAATACATTATTGTCAACCATTGGTGCGTTAATCAATAAGTGGTTTTTCAATCCCTCTGCATAGTAGATTGGCGAGCTTTTTTCGTAAGCAATTGGGTCAACGTCTGGGTGATTTAAGATATTCGACGTATATGGCGCATTATAGTGAGCCCAATCTGTTACCGGGCGAAGTGCTGCACCTGATTGGAATAGATCTGGCTGTGTAAATAACGCCATAAACGTCATGAAGCCACCGTATGAACCGCCGTATGTGCCTACAGCACCGGTATCAACATTTGCATTTTCGGCCATCCAACTTACACCATCCATTAAATCTTGGGTTTCAGGTGTGCCCATTTGGCGATAAATCGCAGTACGCCAATCACGACCATAGCCTTTTGATGCGCGGTAGTCCATGTCCATCACTACGTAACCTTCAGAGGCTAATAAGGAATGAAACATAAACTCACGGAAATAACCTGACCAACCCATATGCGAATTTTGCAAGTAACCTGCACCGTGATTAAAAATAACGGCTTTACGATTTTTACCACTTTCACCTTCAACATAATCGGCTGGATAGTAAACTTTTGCGTAAATAGGCTGATCTGTATGGCTTGATGGCACAGCAACAATTTTAGGTGCTATCAGTTGTTTTGCTAAAAACTCACTTGATACCGTATTTGTAAGCTGCTTTGCACTGGCATTTGCTTTTGCATCTGCTACATAAAGCTCTGGCGGAGCCATTATTTTAGAGTGTGTTAATAATAACTTGGTTTGATCAGGGCTTAATTGGTAATCCGTCATACCATCTAAGTTTGTTATTTGCTCAGATTGCGCTGTTTGTGGATCAACACGATAAATCTCATACAGGCCTGGGTGCTCAACGTTAGCTTTATAGTAAATAGCACTATTGTCATCGCTTAGGGTTAAGTTAGATACAACAAACTGACCTTTTGTAAGTTGGGTTGCTTTACCATTTAATGATTTTTTATAAATATGGCTATAACCCGACTCTTCAGATAAATAATAAAGTGTGTCTGAATTATTGAGCCAACCAAAATCATTGTAAGTATAGTTTACCCATGCATCATCATGTAAACGGTGCTGAGAAACCAATTCATTGTTGTCAAAATCAACAGATGCAATCCAACGGTCTTTGTTATCCCATGCCTCTAGCATTAGTGCTACTTGTGAGCCGTCGTGATTCCATGTAATGGCACTTTGTGACCAGCCCCAGTCCATGATTAGGTTAATTGAACGAGGTTCTTTTTTCGACTCGTATGTTTTGCCCTCACGTGCATAGTTTTCTTTTTTCACTGCAGCAAGTACGTCTTCATCAAAACCAGGTAGCGTGTCAAAAGAGAGTGTGTGTTGTGTGTTATTTTCTAAATTAATATAAATCACTTCTGATGTCTGTGGTTTAGCATCAGCGACACGACGACGAACTTTTTCAGCGTTTACACCCGCATCATCGGTAATATAGTTTGGCATGATATCACTGTCTTCACGCCATGAACGATTATCTGTTACTACTGCAATTAATGCTTTACCACTTGGTGATAACTGAACATCAGTGATTTTATTTCCTTTACCTAAATAAAATTGTGCATTAGCAATACTTGCGTTTTGACTCTTTAATTGCTCTTTACGTTCTTGTTTATCTAGCTTGTTTTTATGCGTTAAGGCAATGTAGTCAATCAGTTTGTGTTGTTCTTTAGCGATATATGTATTTGGCTCTTTTACACCTTGAGGTTTATCTGCAAGGTGAAGATTTACCAGCTCTACACGTTGACCTGTTTTTAAATCAACTTTAAAAAAAGCATTTGCTTGGCGAAATGCTAATGAACCATCATTTAGAAATTGTGGTTTTGATTGTTTTGCACTGTCATGGGTAATTTGAGTAATCTGCGATGTATGCGTATTTTTTACAAATATATTGCCTTCAAATGCGTACGCTTGTAATGACTTATCTGCTGAATAAACTGCATTTTTAGCGCCAAGAGCGTGCATTTGTGATAACGCTACTTGACTTGCTTGTTGACCAGAAATTGCTTGGGTATAAAGGTCTCGCAGTGTGTTACCTTGTTGTTTTTGAGCATAAACAACCGTTTTCGAGTCAGCAGCCCAAAAAGCACGTTCTGGTTGGCGACCTAACCAGTCAGGATGCGCCATCGCTTGTTCAAGCGTAATTTCACTGCTACCAGAGTCAACAGGTGTTGCTACAACACTAGCAACTGGGGTATTTGATACTTCTTGAGTAGAGGTCGAGGCGGTAGTTTGACAACCAGCAAGCATAAAGCTTGATGCAATTGCCATGGCGACTAACGTTTTATTTGCTATTTTTAAGTTCATGGTGCTTCTGCTTAATAGGGGAAGATTATTATAATTCCTCCAATTTAAGCAGAAGCACCATAGGTATTGCAATTATTTAGGATAAACAGCCAAAGTTTACCGTTAAATAACACGTTAAATAACACGTTATTTAACTAGTATATCTAACCACACCATACGATGATCAGAAGATGCATTTCTATCCTTTATCAAACGATACAGTTCACTATTTTTAGTTGGCCAAAAAACGCCGCCGCTTTGAACTGAAATACCATAGGTCGATGGCAATACATAATCAACACGAGCTTGCCAATGTGCGGTATAAGCCGCGGCATACTTATCACTATAACTTGTCGCAGCCCCCTTACTCACCGGCACAAATTGACTATTAATAAGCGGGTTTGCTAATAGTTGGTTTGTTGTGTTTGGGCGCTTTTTATCGCCCTCTGGTGCTGCATTTAAGTCACCAACAATAACAAATCGAGAATTATCTTTAAGCCCGCCTTTAACCCCTTTATCATCATAAAGGTAACTTGCGTTTTCAATATAATCTTTAACTAACCTAACTTCATCGTGATTACGTTTGCCATTTCTGTCTTCATCGCCGTCAAAAACAGGAGGTGTTGGGTGCGAAGCAAGTAAATGAACTGTTTTCCCTTTAATATCGATGGGGAGGTCCAAAAAAGATTTCGAACTCAAGCGCATTGCTTGCCATTCATCATTATCGTACCAATTCTGTTTGGTTTCTGGGTTAACTGGCATTTGCGCATCAGGCATGTCTTTATATTTAAATGTTTGCAATGAGCGCACTTTATCAAAATCAATTGGGTAACGAGATAGCACAGCCATGCCATAGTGACCAGGGAAAAAACCAAAACCATAAGCGTCACCAAGCTTACCCGTTTTTTTACCATCGTTATCAAAGTCAAACTCTGACGCAATCCCAGTATTAACAGGGCCTATATATGTGTAAGGGTAGTTAATAGCAGGTTGCTTATTTTGGCTTACTTTTAAGTAATGCTGTATAAAATAATCAATCCCTTGGGATTTACTTACATAATCAAATTCATTTAACAGCAAAATATCAGGGCGGACACGCTGAATAATTTCTGCAATGTTTTTTATCTGCTGATGGTCGCTTTTCAGCGCATTTACTAACGCATTCGGATTAACATCAGTACCAGGAGCAGTATAATTAGTGGCATCCATACTTACGTTAAAGGTCGCTACTCGTAGATTTGTCGCAGCACTTGCGGTATTTACCAAAAAACTCGTTACACACATACTCGCTACGGTGGCAACAATCAGTTTTATCTTCATTTAAATGAACCCGTCTAAAATTAATATTAAAATAACACTACTGACAACAACCCACAAAAAGATCGCCATTAAAAAGGGTTTAACACCCGCTTGCTTTAAAACGCTTATTGATAAACCACTGCCGATTAAAAATAAGGTCATCACCAACAACTGTTTAGCTGCGCTATTGAGTAATGACCAAATTGAAGCGTAATCTGGTACATACGTATTTATTAAAGCTGCTGCTAAAAAGCCTACAATGAATAGCGGAATGCTGGCTTTTTCTTCTGAACGCCAAAACACACCAGCTAATGTGGTATATGGGATGATCCACATGGCCCGAGTTAATTTAACGGTTGTTGCAATACTTAATGCTACAGCACCATAAGTTGCAGAAGCGCCAACGACACTGCTC
Source organism: Pseudoalteromonas mucoides (assembly GCF_049257175.1). Taxonomy (NCBI): domain Bacteria; kingdom Pseudomonadati; phylum Pseudomonadota; class Gammaproteobacteria; order Alteromonadales; family Pseudoalteromonadaceae; genus Pseudoalteromonas; species Pseudoalteromonas mucoides. Next base: position 85,195 of record NZ_JBMMUC010000018.1, on the reverse strand, counting down.
GTGTCATGAATAGCTAATGCCGCCCATAGTCCAAATTGCTCTTGGCTTAAATTAAAATAATGGCCAATAGCAGGAAATAACAACAGCCCTACACCATTTAATAAAAATACAACGCCTAACGCGACTGCCACTTCATGGTCTTTGGCTTTAATAACTGGTGCCATGGCGGCTATGGCACTACCGCCACATATTGCTGTACCAAATGAAATTAACACGCCAGTGTTTCTGTTTAATTTAAAAACTTGAGTAAGTATTTCACCCAAACCAATAATAGCTGTAATACTGACAATTGTGAGTACTAAAGAGCTTCGACCGACTTCAATAACTTGGTTAAAATCGACGGCAAAGCCCAAACCTACAACGGCTGCTTTTAGCATCCATTTACTCGCTGTTTGAGAAAGCTCAGCAAACGGGTTTCCAACAATGATTGCAAATGCAGCGCCCATAATAAGGGCTGAGCCTGCACCAATTAGTGGAGTAAGGCATAAGCCTAATAACAGTAAGTAAGCTAGCTTATGAAAGTGTGTTGCCGTAGCCATTATATTCCTAAAAAAATACTTTTTAACGATATCTTATATAGGCTGACATAAACGATTGGATAAAAAAAGAAAAAACGATAGATGGATAGTACAGAAATAATAAAGCCGAGCTTAATGCTCGGCTTTATTATTAATTCAATATAAGGGAGGTACTGGTTGCAAGTACACCAGGGTATTGCTCCTCTGGTAGGTATTCAGCAAGTTCAGCTAAGCGCTCTCCGAGTTCGTGCAAACTTGCGGCTGAAACATTTATATGTCCCATTTTGCGCCCAGGCTTTGGTGTTTTTCCGTACCAATGGCTTGTTACATTGTCTACTTTCAAAACATCGTGTGGGATAACAGACTGACCAAGAACATTGATCATCGCACTGACTTGTTTAAGTTCTGTGCTACCAAGTGGTAAGCCTGCAACTGCCCGCATATGATTCTCAAACTGAGAACAATGCACACCCTGCTGTGTCCAATGCCCAGAATTATGCACGCGTGGTGCTAATTCGTTCACTAACAATTGTCCATCAACATCAAAAAACTCAATAGCTAACACGCCTACATAGTTAAGCTCATTGGCTATTTTGTTAAATGCATCTTCTGCTTGTTGCTGAATAGCTGATTTTTCTTTACCCGCTACTGACAGTGTAAGTACGCCATTGGTATGCTGGTTTTCTGTTAATGGATAAATAACAGTGTTTCCTGACTTATCACGAGCACCAATAATTGACACTTCACGGTCAAATGGAATCATTTTCTCAGCAATAATTGTGTGTGGCATTTGCTCAGAACCCGATGCAATAAAGTCGGCCATTTCAGACCAGATTTGGTCGATTTGATCATCTGACTTTAAACGCCACTGCCCTTTACCATCATAGCCTGCTTGGCAAGTTTTGATAACGAGAGGTTTACCAAGTGCTGTTACCGCCTCAACAAGGTGTGCTTTTTTAGTAATGAGTTTATAAGGTGCACAAGCGACTTCAGTTTTACTTAACAGTGCTTTTTCAATTGCACGATCACCGCCGGTTTTAATGGCCGCTTTACCCGGATAGAATTTATTACTGGCACAACACAGTGTAAGCACATCATCTGGTATGTGTTCAAACTCAGCAGTAATTGCATCAACCTCAGCAATGCTTTGCTCTAAGGTAGTGCTGTAAACTTCATTAGTTAAAGGGTGAACAATTTTTTTGCTGCCAACATCATAAGCAACAACATTTAAATTCAATGGTGCTCCCGCTAAACTCATCATTCGAGCAAGCTGACCGGCACCTAAAATTAAAATTTTCATATTACTCTGCAGGATTAGGGTTGGCTAAAATAGTCTCTGTTTGTTCTTTGCGGAACGCTTCAACTTTTGCGAAGATCTCAGGCTGTTGACAGCCTAAAATTTGCGCTGCTAATAAGCCAGCATTTGCAGCGCCTGCATCACCAATAGCTAGTGTGCCAACAGCAACGCCTTTAGGCATTTGGCAAATAGATAATAATGAGTCAACACCGTTTAGGGTTTTAGACTTAACTGGCACACCTAATACAGGTAACGATGTAAACGCAGCGGCCATTCCTGGTAAATGTGCTGCACCACCGGCACCAGCAATAATAACTTTAATACCACGATCTGCGGCTGAACTTGCATAATCAGCAAGTAATTGAGGAGTTCTATGTGCAGAAACAACTTTTGTTTCATAAGCGATGCCAAATTTATCAAGCATAATCGCTGCGTGTTCCATAGTTGGCCAATCTGATTTGGAACCCATAATAATGCCAACAGTCATAAATACTCCTCAGTAAACTAATTTTCGAACTAATAGCGGACTTATGTCCTCATTTTAAGGCGGTCATTATACACGTATTAAATATAAAATCGCGATAAACAGCCAATAAAAAAGCCATGACATGCATGGCTTTTAACTATTCAAAATACAGCGTTATGCTTCTTTGCTGGCTAAATACTCAGAGTATGTGCCTCTAAAGTCAATAATCTTAGAATCTTTCACTTCCCAAATACGAGTAGCAAGTGACGATACAAACTGGCGATCATGTGATACAAACAACAAAGTACCTTCGTAGGCTTCAAGGGCTAAGTTTAAAGCTTCAATCGACTCCATATCCATATGGTTGGTTGGCTCATCCATCAACAATATATTTGGCTTATGCATCATAATTTTACCAAATAACATGCGGCCTTGTTCACCACCTGAAATAACTTTGACTGATTTTTTAATATCATTTTGTGAGAACAACATACGACCTAAAAAGCTGCGAACGACCTGTTCGTCATCGCCCTCTTGTTGCCATTGCTCCATCCATTGGAATAAGTTCATATCTTGCTCGAATTCATCGGCGTGATCTTGTGCATAATAGCCAATATTTGCATTTTCAGACCACTTAAATTCACCTTGTTTTGGTGCAAGGCGACCTGCTAATGTGTTTAATAGTGTTGTTTTACCAACCCCATTTTCACCGATAATGGCTATTCTCTCACCCACTTCAACTAAGCCTTCAAGCCCAGTGAAAAGCATTTCTTCAAATCCTTGACCTAGATTATTAAGTTCTAGTGCATTACGAAACAATTGTTTTTCTTGTTCAAAACGAATAAATGGCGTTTGACGAGATGACGCTTTAACTTCATCAAGTTGGATTTTGTCAATTTGTTTAGCGCGAGATGTTGCCTGTTTTGCTTTTGATGCGTTCGCCGAGAAGCGAGATACAAATTGCTGTAATTCTGCTATTTGGCTTTTCTTCTTCGCATTTTCACTTAACAAACGTTCACGGGCTTGCTCAGCCGCAAACATATATTCATCATAATTACCTGGGTAAAGGCGTAACTCACCGTAGTCTATATCAGCCATGTGTGTACACACAGAGTTTAAGAAATGGCGGTCATGAGAAATAATGATCATGGTGCAATCACGTTGATTCAATACATCTTCAAGCCATTTTATCGTGTAAATATCCAAGTTATTGGTCGGCTCATCCAACAACATTATATCTGGGTCTGAAAATAGTACCTGGGCTAACAAAACACGCAGTTTGAAACCCGGTGCTATTTCTGACATAGGGCCATAGTGCTGAGCAGTATCAATACCCACGCCCATTAATAATTCACCGGCTTTAGATTCAGCTGAGTAACCATCCATTTCTGCAAACTCAGTCTCAAGATCAGCAACACGCATGCCATCTTCTTCACTCATTTCAGGAAGGCTATAGATGCGGTCACGTTCTTGTTTGATTTCCCATAGTTCTTTATGGCCCATGATCACAGTATCAACAACTGAATATTCTTCGTATGCGAACTGGTCTTGGTTTAGCTTAGCTACACGCTCATTGGGATCAGTACTAACGTTACCAGATGAAGGCTCTAACTCACCGCTTAAAATCTTCATAAAAGTAGATTTTCCACAGCCATTAGCGCCTATTAAACCATAACGGTTTCCTTCGCCAAACTTTGCAGAAATGTTTTCAAATAATGGTTTAGCACCAAATTGCATGGTGATGTTAGCTGTACTAATAATAGCGCTACCCTCCAAGGGGAAATCATAGAAATTTAATTGGCTGGAGTTTAAACCAAAACAGGTGTTTTTTCTATGAAATATTGGTGAGCTACGTAGCTAATTTAATGCTTATACAGTACTAATTACCTAGCTTAAGCCCTAACAAAATAAGGATTAATTTAGTCTTAACATTTTAAATTTCCTCTATACTAATTTAATGATATTTTTTCACTTTACCCATGGCGTACCTTTGTTAGGATTGCGCGATTATAACAACACACACAATATATAAAGGCCTAGTTAATGAACAAAGGACTATCTATACTTCTAACAGCTACGATTTTAAGCTCTTGCAGTGCACAAGCGCTTGAGATTTATAATGACTCAACTAATTCACTGAGCGTAGGTGGCTTTATTGATGCAAGGGTGATCCATACCCAAGGACAAACTGAAATCGTAAATGGGGCCTCGCGCATAAACTTTGATTTTAAAAGGCAGTTAAAAGAACATTGGTCAGCTGTAGCCATGCTCGAATGGGGAGTAAACCCCGTTGGTAGTAGCGATATTATTTATAATAATCGCTTTGAATCAATACAAGATGAGTTTTTATATAATCGTTTAGGTTACGTGGGGATTGCCCATGACCAATATGGTCAATTAACAATAGGCAAACAATGGGGTGCGTGGTACGACGTAGTATATAGTACTAACTACAGCCTTGTATGGGACGGCAATGCTGCAGGTGTCTATACCTATAATAAAGATGACGGGGCAATAAATGGAACTGGACGCGGTGATAAATTATTGCAATACCGTAATAGTTTTGGCGATTTGAGCATTGCAGCCCAAGTACAGTTTAAAAATAACGACTTTTATACATGCGATATAGAGGCTATCTCAGAATCTGCTTGTGAAGTATTGTTTAATAATCAGAGTAACTTAGCCCAAAAAGTAGAATTTAATTCCACATACGGTGCAGCACTTACCTATACTTTGACCGATAACTTGACACTTACAACAGGTTTTAACCGCGGTGAATTTAACATCGTTTATGGCACTGATGGTACAGTGCAAACAGCTGTCGACTTAATTTATGGCGCTGGTATTACTTATGGAAACTTTGATGCAAAAGGATTCTACGCTGCTGCAAATATAAATAAAAACAAAAACCATGATACAGACAACTTAGGCAGATTAATTAAAAAGGCCGTAGGACTCGAATCTCTTGTATCGTATAGATTCGACAACAACATCCGCACATTTTTAGCATACAACGTATTTGATGCGGGTGACGATTATGTAATCCAACCCAACTTTAATGCTGATCCGAATGACACTTTTAAGCGACAATTTAGCGTATTAGGTGTTCACTACTTGTTTGATGACAGTACCCTTGTTTATATCGAAGCAAGAAAAGATTTTTGTGACTTCTCAAGTGCAGACAAACAGCAAGAAGAACAAATGAGCTTATCAGAAGATGATGGTATTGCTATCGGATTCCACTACGTATTATAAAATGAAATGTTGCTCGTTACTTTAGTTCAACGAGCAACACTCTCTTTATCTCTCAATAAACGCTTTTTTTATTGCTTTATAACCCTCCCTTGGACCTAAAATAAGCCATAGTAATATTATGCCCCCAGGAACTAATATCGCTTTTAGAATAGGCCCAAGCATGTAAGAATAAAAAAAGATAAAAGGTATAAATAAAACGAACCCTATAACACGTTTAATGATATTCATTGTGTACCTCCTTAAATTGAGCGCGCTCATAAATTTAATTGAGCACGCTCAATAAAGCAAGGTAATTCAGACTTCTCAGGCAATATAAAAATTAAAGCATTGAAATATGAGTAAAAAAGAAATAACACGGAATAAGATTTTAGCAGCAGCTTGGGAGCTATTTATCGAGCATGGCTATGAATCAACTTCAACAAGAGCAATTGCAAATACAGCAGGTGTTGCAGCAGGAACCGTTTTTAGCCATTTCGAAAACAAAATTGATTTACTTAAAGCTGGTATGTTATTACAAATAGATAATATCATTACTACTGCGGCTTTAAATGATGAACAACACTCTCCTCGTTTGAAGTTACGCCATTATGCACTGCCCTTATTTACCTTTTATTGTGAAAATAAAGAATTTAGTAAAGTATTAATCAGCGATATAATTTGGCAAGCCGATTTCTTTAATTTTCAGCTCAATGAGTTTAAAAAAATGCTATTTAGTGAACAACCTCATTATGATGAAGTAAAAGCTTCAGTAATGATGGACTGTTATTTTATGACTCTGCTTAGTGGTTTAAATGACACACAACCTAAACCCGAAACGATGTTAAGAATGTTGACCAACAAATTAGCGCTATTGTGAGTAAATCCCCTACTTTGGTTAACACTTTTAATGCACTCTGTGAAGTGATTACTTTATTTAACTAAAGAAAATTAAGTATGATGTGTTCTTTACCAGTATTTTGTATAGTTAGAATTGCAATAAGTAACTAATTGACCATTTAGCTAACTAGTTACTTAATAAAACTTATTCTATGCGTTTTTACCACAGCATTTTTTATATTTGCGTCCATTACCGCAAACACATGGATCGTTACGGCCAACTTTTGGGGCCGTTCGTACTTGTGGAGTCTGAGGTGGAGGACAACAGCTTGTATTTGTACAGCTTGACTCTTCAGCCATCAAGTCTGTGTCTGATACACTTTCATTTGTTTGATTCATAATCGTGATACTTTTAGTCTTTTTAGTAATGCTATATTATAACCATAATTTAGGGTGTATCGCGAGAGCAGTTTATTTATAAATAAAACGCTTTAATTATACTAGCGTAAAAACTAATAACCTCGCTTTTTCCAAAACTCAATTTCAGACATCGCCTCGTCTTCACATACCGAAAAGGTTTTATCAGCAATAATTTTTGAGTTGAGCTCAATGGTCATACGCCACCCCCCAAGCTTGTTACTTATTGGCTGCCATAACGTGTCGCCTAAGTAAAAGTACCAATCATTATTTTTTATGTACTCAGTACCTTCAAATGGAGCCATGGCGATACCATCATCATCCGGGATATCAGGATGGTAGATACAAAAATGAATTTTTTCACCCTTCGCTTTTTTGATATTAATGATAAAACCAAATTCAATATCAAGTTTTGCAGGAACTTTAGTCGTGAACGATTGTATTTGTGGTAATTCTTTTGACGATGAGTCCCAGTGAGTATAAATACCATAGCTTTGCATTGATATTAGTGGTTTAATTTTTGCCATTTGTTAAATCCTAGGGTATTTATTCGTATCTGGCCTTAAGTCTCAAAACGTTTGGGATCTTTAGGGTAGAAAAAATCGGCTTGTTTTTCACAAAGTGAAAATTCTCGGGTATTTTTATAAGGCAGTTTCATAAACCCAGCTACACCGACATCTGTAATACTCACTGCATATTGCATCAATTTATCAAGTAGGCGTTTAAATTCGGTTTCTTTTGCAGCATCTAACAAACGATAGTAATGGTGAATTTTCATTCTATCGGGTAGTGCTTCAAAAATAATACATCCAGTATGATGAATTTGATTAAGCTCAAACACACACTTAATCACTTTTTTAGGAAGTTGTAGTTGCTCATCAGGGTCTTTACCATCCTCAAAGTATGAGTGAGGCCGGGTAATATCGCTGCTTTTTAAATTCATCACTTCATAATCAAGTTCAGGAAGCTGATCAAATTTAAAGGCTCCTGTGCCATCTCGTTCTAATTGAATGGTTTTACGCGCATCAAATAAGCAGCATTTGAACAACCCTTTTTGATTAATACCTTGTGCCAACATCACTGTATTATTTACGGCTTGAGTAAATGCATCAGCCAAACTTTCATCATGCATAATTAAAGACGACTCTACATACAATGACTCTTCTTTCCAATGAAAGCTTAATCCGCCAACGACCGGGTATTTAGCTAAGCGGCTTATTGAAGCTAAGAAGGCTTTTTCTGTATCGCCAGTATCAAATAAAAACTCTTTATAATAACGATCAAGTTGTGCATCGTTTACATCAAGCAGTTGCTGCTTATGATCAGCCTGGCGTAAAAACTGTTTGCGGGAACTGTATACAACGGTGTCTGGTAACTCAGTATCTGTACCAAACCAAAAGGGAATATGCGCTTTTATATTTTTATGGATATTTAGCTGAGGCAAGTAAGCTTTTGCCATGGTAGGCATATTTCGCATAAAATAATCCCCTGCACCATCTCTTATGTGTTTTTCCTTAGATAACATGCCATCAATTACTTTTGCCAATTCCATAGGTAGCCCAAGCGAACTGGCCGGAATAACTTGTGCACCAAAGCGACAAGACTGTGCTGAGGCAAGTGCATAAAGTGTAGAGGCTACACCTTGTTCATCAAAACGCGGGGATGATTTTGCGCCAGACATTTGCTCATCACCAATAAAATATACATCCCCCATTCGCGCATTAGTGCTGCTCAAATCACCTGACATTAAATCCATAAAATTGCTGGTAACAGGGTCTCCATGGCTGTCTATTTGAGCATATACCGAGCTTCCCCAGTCAACTAAAGATAGCCCTTGTGTAGCTTCATTCCAGACCAAGTTTGATGGTTTAATATCGCCATGCACTATCGGTTGTGGGCTGATACCGTTTTTATGATTACGTAAGTCAATTAATACGTTACGTAATTTAAGCGCAAGATCTGTGATTGCTGCTGCACTAAAGCGCCCTTTTTTGAGTGAAACTTTTTCTAAATCTTCACCTAGAGCACGGGCCATCATTAAAATGCCCTGCTTTTTTATTCGCTCAAAGCCATAAAATTTCGGCACTAAAGGATTATTAACTTGAGACAGCATATAAGCTTCATCTTCTAATCTGTCTCGTACGCTTTGTGCTAAAGTGATCCGCGAAAACTTAAACACCCAAGGTTGGTTATGTTCATCAAGCCCTGCAAATACAAAACCAAATGCACCTGAACCAATCATTTCAACGTCGGAGTAACCCAAATTCGTTAGTTTTTTTATACAGATATTAAGCCACTGGCGGTGCTTTTTAGCATCGTGATGCGAAAGCAAATAAACTGACTGCTCTTCGTTGATGTAAAAATTGCGGATCTCTTTGGCTTTCACTACATTCTCACTGAGGGTAAATAAAAAACGGCTGGCAACATACGCCAACCGTTTGATCATTCTTTAAAACTAAATTATACGTTAATGTGACAATCATTCACTCTTTAGTAAATCTTCACATGTCCAATTGGGTTGTTCAAATTTAAACATAATCGCTACACTGGGTATTAAGACTATAGCAATTGCTAACCACGTATCAATAACTTGTGCAGCATAAAACCAACCTACCATTGCTGCAACTGTAAGCGTAATAAATTTTGCCATTAACGGTATATTGCCTTTGGTGCCATAGGTAAGTTGGTACGCATTTATCAGTTCACCCGCAACAAAAAACTCACATACTGTTACGTTCTTTGTGAACCCTTTGAGGCTTAAGTTTATTTTTGCGGCTTGGCCATCAAGTACAAACTCATGGCTCGTTGACATTTTATAGTTTTTTGATTCACTGACAACCTCCCCATCAATCATTACAACTTCTTTGCCCGATACAGGTGAGCAGTCATAAGTGATGAGTTTATTATTGAAGTTAAACTTGAATAACATCCCTTTGTTTACTGACACTTCTACATTTTCATTTGTTGTCATCTTATTTCCTTTAATATCAACTAATAGCAAATCTCACACATTATTTTTAACATGTTTATATAGGAAATAAAATAGTTTTGTTAAAGGCAAAACACCAACACTGTATATAAAAACAGTGTTGGTGTTTTTTGTTATTTAACTAAACAATACCTAAAAGTTACAGACGAATGCCGCCGTCTATTTCTACCACACGACCTGTGAAGAAGTTGTTTTCGATAATATACTGTGCAGTATGCGCAATTTCATCGGCTTCACCGAAGCGCCCGACTGGGGTAACCGCAAGCATACGTTGCTTAGCTTCAGGTTTCATTGCGTCTGTCATGTTGGTGCGAATAACACCTGGGGCAATGGCGCCAACACGAATACCAAAGCGCCCTAGCTCTTTAGCCCAACCTGTAGTCATAGCAACAACACCCGCTTTTGATGCGGCATAGTTAGTTTGGCCAATATTACCTGCACGAGCAACACTTGACATATTAATGATCACGCCACCTTTACCCGATTCAATCATATGCGATGCAGCTTCACGACCGGCTAAAAATACACCCGTTAAGTTAACATCAATCACTGATTTAAACTGCTCTAGTGCCATTTTAGCAACCACTTTGCCTTCTTTGGCTTTGATAAACATGCCGTCACGTAGAATGCCGGCATTGTTTATCAAAATACCAATATGACCGAAGTCACTATTAATAGTATCAAAAGTGCTCTCAACTGCCTGTTCGTCCGTCACGTTAGCAACATAGCCTTTTACTGTAACACCATAATTGGCTAACTCTTTAACCGCAGCATCTAATAGTTCTTGTTGCATATCAACTAATGCGATATTAGCACCAAGTTGTGCAAGCTTATGCGCCATAGCAAAACCTAAGCCTTGCGCACCGCCGGTGATAACGACTGTATTATTTTTAATTTCCACCTGTTACTCCTTCGAAAATAATTTAAAAATGGCGCTAAAATCATCACTGCCCGCACCTTGGTGCTGTAGCATGGTATAAAGATTTTTCGCCATCGAACCCATAGGGGTTGAAGAGTTACTATGCTGCGCGGCTTCCATCGCAAGCCCTAAATCTTTTGCCATCAAGTCAACCATAAAGCCTGGCTTATAATCATTACTCGCTGGGGCAGTATCCATAACACCTGGGCATGGGTTATATAATTCGAGTGTCCAGTTTCGCCCCGAGCTTGCGGTCATAATATCGCTCAATACTTTTGCATCTAGCCCGTTATTAATCCCCATTTGAATTGCTTCGCTGGTTCCTGCCATTAAAATACTCAACAGCATGTTGTTACAAATTTTTGCTACTTGACCAGCACCAATATCACCAGCATGAAATATGTTTTTACCCATATCAGCAAGTACAGGTTGCGCTTTGGCAAAATCTGTTTGTGCGCCACCAACAATAAAAGTTAATGTGCCAGCTGTTGCCCCTGCAACCCCGCCAGATACAGGCGCATCAACAAACGCGATACCTTGCTCTGCCAGTTCAGCCCCCACCTCACGCGCAGAGGCTGCATCAATTGTTGAACAATCAATAACCAGTGTAGATTTAGCTAATATATTGATAAGCCCTGACTCACCCAAGTACAATGACTTAACGTGCTTGCTAGCCGGTAACATGCTGATCAATACATCTACGTTTGTTGCACATTGCTTGGCGTCGGTTGCTCCTGTAGCGCCTTGATCAACGAGTTGATTTACGACCGATTGGTTTAAATCAAAAACATTTACCTTATGCCCTGCTTTAACCAAGTTTGCAGCCATTGGGCCGCCCATATTTCCTAAACCTATAAATCCAATAGAAAGAGACATAACATTATCCTTTTGTAAGGTGTGTTAATGGATGCGAGTCAGCAGTCCAGCGGGAAGTAAAAAAGCTTTCAATTAGCTGTTCGGGTAATTCACCGATTGATTTAAACTGCCAATTAGGCGCACCGTCTTTGTCAATCAATAAGGCACGTACACCTTCTTGAAATTCACCCACTTCGCCACAGCGTACAGACATGCCTAACTCCATTTGGAAGCATTGCCCCAAACTTTTTCCTTTAGAAGTTGCAAGTTGGCGCTCTACCAAAGCACAACTTAGTGGGCAGCCATGCTTTAATGATTTTTGCGCGCGCAATAACCATTTATCATCAGTATCTAAGTTTAAAATATAAGCGACTTTATCCTGCAAGCTATTAAATTCACCTAGCTTTTGAATGGTTGCTAAATTAGCTTTTACATTACCTTTTGGCATGCGACCAGAGTGGTTATCTAGTTCAGTAAGTAATGCCGTTAGTTTTTCATGATTTAAAGACGCTGTTTTACCCCATTTAATATTTACGAGTTGCTCAATCAAGCTGTCATATTTTTCTGCTTTAACAAAATGATCAGCTAAAGAGACAAACATGGCATCATCACAATTAATAGATGCCGCTGTCAGACCTAAGAATAAGCCGACCTGATCGGGCATTTTATGTAAAAAATAGCTGCCACCTACATCCGGGTATAAGCCAATCGTGAGTTCAGGCATGGCTATTCGCGATGTTTCAGTAACAACACGGTGGCTGGCACCGGCCATTAACCCTAAGCCGCCGCCCATCACAATTGCGTTACCCCACACTAGAAATGGTTTTTCATAACAGTGAATTAAGTGATCTAAACGATATTCTTGGGTAAAAAAGTCTTCGATATGGTTAGCAGGTTCACCCGTTTTCATCGCTGTATGTAAACTAACGACGTCGCCACCTGCACAAAATGCTTTTTCACCAGCACCTTTTAAAATAACCATGGCGATATTTGCATCATCTGCCCACGCTTTTAGCTGCGGCTCTAGCAATTTGATCATGTCAAAATTAAGTGCGTTTAATGACTTTGGTGCATTGAGCGTAGCCAAACCAATCAAAGCACCATTGGCAGTTGCTGCGGTTTCAAATACCACAGCTTCTTCTTGGCTATTAAGGAGTGTTAATTCAACCATTAGCCGTTTACCCAATTTGCTTTGCGTTTTTCTAAAAAGGCATTAACACCTTCACGTTGATCTTCAGAATCAAATAAGCCAACAAAAAGTTCACGCTCAAGGGGCAATGCATGTGCCATTGGTTGTGTACGGCCTTTTTGGATAAGTGATTTACAGGCTGTAACTGCAACAGGGCTTTGATCGGCCACTTGATTTGCAAGTTTTAAAGCAGCGGCAAAACCTTCACCTTTTGGAACAACTTCTTCTACGAGCCCAATTTGCAGCGCTTTATCGGCTTTTAAACGTTCGCCGCATAAGATCATGCGCTTTGCCCAACCTTCACCCACCAGCCATGCCAGATTTTGAGTACCACCGGCACATGGCAACAGTCCTACTTTTGCTTCAGGTAATGCCATTTGAGCATGCTCTTCTGCAATACGTATATCACAGGCAAGGGCCACTTCTAATCCACCACCCATAGCATAACCATTAATTGCCGCAATAGAGACACCTCTAAAAGCCGTTAATGCTTCAAATGCTTCACCAAATACCTGTGACATAGTGGCAGCAACGCCCTTATCACCATCAGCAAACACGTTTAAATCAGCACCCGCACTAAAGAACTTCTCGCCTTCACCAGTTAAGACTAATGAATAGATATTTTTATTGTTGTTTAGTTCGTTTACCGTATTTTTTAATGCTGTTAGCGTATCTTGCGTCCAGGTATTTGCTGGCGGGTTTGACATCGTCAGAATCGCTACATGACCTTCAATGGTTAAATCAATACTTGGGTTTGACATGACGTGCTCCTTATAAAATATCAGCTGCTGATTGTGCTAAAATTCGACGAGCAATAATCACTCGCATGATTTCGTTTGTGCCTTCTAAAATTTGGTGTACGCGGACATCTCTTACGTGGCGCTCTAACGGGTATTCTTTAATGTAGCCATAGCCACCGTGTATTTGCAGAGCTTCATTACACACAGTAAAACCTACGTCGGTAGCGAATCGTTTTGCCATCGCGCAATATGTGGTTTTTTCACTGTCACCGCTATCAAGTTTAAACGCGGCTAAACGTACCATTTGTCGTGCAGCCACCAGCTCGGTGTTCATATCAGCAATTTTGAATTGCAGTGCTTGAAACGCGGCCAGAGGTTTACCAAATTGTACGCGTTCTTGTAGATATTCACGCGCCGTTTCTAAAGCAGCTTGTGCAGTACCAATTGAGCAGGTAGCAATATTAATACGCCCGCCATCAAGGCCTTGCATCGCAAATTTAAACCCTTCGCCCTCAGCTCCTAGTAAGTTATGCGCTGGAATACGTACATCTTCAAAACTAATTAATCGGGTTGGCTGGGCATTCCAGCCCATCTTTTCTTCTGCTTTACCATACTCAACGCCTTTGGCATCAGCAGGTACCACAAAAGCTGAAATACCCGCAGCGCCTTCGCCACCAGTACGAGCCATAACCACAAGTACTTCAGTTTCACCTGCACCTGAGATAAACATTTTTGAGCCATTGATTATATAGTCATCACCTTCTCGAACAGCTTTGGTTTTAAGTGATGCGGCATCTGAACCCGAACCTGGCTCCGTTAAACAATAAGAGGCAAGTAATTCACCCATTACAAGCTGATCGCAATACTGCTCTTTAGTTTGCTCTGTACCAAAGCTGGCTATCATCCATGTCGCCATATTATGAATAGTTAACATAGCAGTCGTGGCTGTACAGCCCATTGCAAGTTGTTCAAAAATAATACTTGAATCTAAACGAGATAAACCTAAACCACCTGCATCCTCGGGTGTATATAAACCACAAAAGCCAAGTTCACCTGCGGCTTTGATTGTGTCTTTAGGGAAAATATGTTCACGGTCCCATTTAGCTGCATAGGGAGCAAGCTCTGACTGTGCAAATTGACGTGCTGTATCAGCAAATGCTTGTTGATCTTCAGTTAGGTTAAAGTCCATAGGAGACCTCTTTATAATTGTGTGTTGTCAAAATTAGTGAAGGGCTACGAAGGCATCATTGTGTGTGTGAAGTGACCTTCGTGCCCCTCTTTTTTATTATTGTTATTTAAGATTAATACTCATGTTTGGACCTGAGGCAATATCATCCTCAAACCAACGTGATGTGATAGTTTTTGTCTCAGTGTAAAAGCGAATACCTTGCTTACCGTAGGTATGCGTATCACCATAAAATGAGCCTTTCCAACCGGTAAATGAGAAAAACGGTAGCGGAACAGGAATTGGAACATTTATACCAACTTGACCCACTTCAATTTCGTGTTGGAATTTACGTGCAACAGCACCGCTTGAAGTAAACAATGATGTGCCATTACCATATGGTGAGTTATTGATAAGCTCAATTGCTTCATCAAGTGAATCGACAAACATACAAGCCAATACAGGGCCAAAGATTTCTTCGTTATAAAGATCCATATCAGTTGTAACATCACTAAACAGTGTAGGCCCAACCCAGTTCCCTTTTTCATAACCCTCAACAGTGAAATCAGAGCCATCAATCAGGCATGTTGCCCCTTGTGCTTTACCACTTTCAATTAGTGATAAAATTCGGGCCTTTGCAGCGGATGATGTTTGCGGGCCGTATGCTGCATCTTTGTCATCCCATACACCTGGGCGTACATTAGCAAAACCCGCTTTAATATCATCAACCCAGTCTTTTGCTTGACCAACAAACACTGCAACTGAAATACCCATACAGCGTTGACCAGCAGCACCAACCGATGCGCCAACAAGGTTATTAACAACATGTGAGCGACTTGCATCAGGCATAATAACCATGTGGTTTTTTGCACCTACACACGCTTGAACACGTTTTAAATTAGCAGTGCCCTTTGAATAAATATATTCGCCTACGCCACACGAGCCAACAAAAGAAATGGCACGTACAGAGGCATCTTCAAGTAAACGGTCGACCTGAGGTTTAGTTCCATGTACAACTTGTAAAACACCTTTAGGTGCACCCGCTTCAACAAAGAGTTCAGCTAAACGCATTGGTGTTAGTGGATCTTGTTCCGACGGTTTCAAAATAAATGTATTACCGCACACGATTGCAAGTGGGAACATCCATAATGGGATCATGGCAGGGAAGTTAAATGGTGTAATACCCGCACACACACCTAGTGGCTGCATGTAAGAATAGGTATCAATTTTGCGGGCAACGTTTTCCATGGTTTCGCCCATCATTAAAGATGGCGCATTTGCTGCTTGCTCAACCACTTCAATACCACGCCATACATCACCTTTAGCGTCTTCAAATGTTTTACCTAGCTCATGGCAAATGATGGTTGCAAGCTCATCGTGATGCTCTTTAAGCAATGCTGCGTACTTCATCATGATACGAGCACGCTCTGTGATCGGTACGTCTTTCCATGTTTTAAATGTTTTGCTCGCTGATGCTATGGCAGCATCCATTTCAGCATCTGTAGTACAAGGTACTTGGGCTAGTACTTCCTGATTTGCAGGATTAACAACATCAATAAGTTGCTCTGATGTCGATTGAATAAATTCACCGTTGATAAATAATGGTACTTGGTGCATAACGCACTCCTCCCCTAAGGGTATTTGATTAAGCCGCAGTAGTTATTATTAAAAGAGCCTGCGGCCGTGAGAGATTAAAATTAGTTTGGTTTATACTGCTTCTACTGCAAGGGCAACCGCTTCACCACCACCAATACATAATGATGCAATGCCTTTTTTCAGGCCTCTGTTTTTAAGTGCATGGATAAGCGTAACTAAAATACGCGCACCGCTCGCACCAATCGGATGTCCAAGGGCGCAGGCACCACCGTTTACATTCACTTTGCTCTCATCAAGTTTTAATTCGTTAATTGCTAACATTGTTACCATGGCGAATGCTTCATTTATCTCCCACAGATCAACATCAGCCGTAGTCCAGCCCGCTTTTTCAAGTAAGCTAGTCATAGCGCCAACCGGTGCAAGAGTAAATTCACTTGGTTTTTGCGAATGGGTGCTATGAGCAACAATACGACAAAGTGGTGTTAGCCCTTGGGCTTTCGCGTGAGACTCACTCATTAAAACAAGTGCAGCACCACCATCAGAAATAGATGAAGAATTAGCAGCAGTGATGGTGCCGTCTTTTTTAAATGCTGCACGTAAACTAGGAATTTTCTCTGGGCGAGCATTACCTGGTTGCTCATCAATACTGACCGTGACGTCACCTTTACGGCTGCTCATAGTATGTGGGGCTATTTCTGATTCAAAAAAGCCGTTTGCTATTGCCGCATTCGCTTTTTCTAATGAACTAAGTGCAAATTGATCCATCTGCTCGCGGCCTATTCCATATTCATCGGCTGTATCTTGGGCAAAACACCCCATGGCTTTATTATCATAGGCATCTTCGAGACCATCACTCATCATGTGATCTTTAATTTCACCATGACCCATTCGCATGCCACCACGCGCTTTTGGAATAAAATAAGGTGAATTAGTCATGCTTTCCATACCACCGGCAACCGCACTATTAATTGAGCCAGCTTTAATTAAATCATGAGCAAGCATCGCTGCTTTCAAACCAGAACCACAGACTTTATTAATGGTTGTTGCACCAGTTGAACGAGCAAGACCTGCTTTTAACATCGCTTGGCGAGCAGGAGCTTGACCTAAACCAGCGGGTAAAACACAGCCCATAATCACTTCATCAATTGCGCTATCATTTAATCCAGTATCGGCCAATGCGCCAGCAATTGCTGTTGCGCCAAGTTCAGTTGCGTCTGCACTGCTAAGTGCTCCCATAAAACCACCCATAGGGGTGCGTTTTGCTGCTACAATAACAACGGCTTCGGTAGTCATAAAAAGGCTCCATTTAGTCATTGGCACTCTCACTGTGTGTTAAGATACGCCAAACAATATGTTTATTAATCTGTATATGAGCATACATAATATTTACGTTTACGCCAACGTAAATCTAAAATCAAGGTTTTTACGCTCAACAAAAGTGTAAACTTATCTTTATTTTACTGTAGTTAAATTATCACAATGGCGCTACAGACTCTGATTTAATTAGATAACCTGCCGTAACACTGACTAATGGCGTACGCCTAAAGTATAACTTTCACAATCCACTTTACCTTTACGTAAACTTCACTTATATTGGGGTTATTCGAATGAGGTAGATACACTATGAATCAAGATAATCAAACAAACTTTGCCAGCTCTTCCGCTGAGCCCGCCAGTAATGAACAAACTTTTAGCATCAGTGAATTAGCTAAAGAGTTTGACATTACTACCCGCTCTATTCGCTTTTACGAAGATCAAGGTTTGATCTCACCTGAGCGTAATGGCCAAACACGCATTTACTCTAAGCGCGATAAAGTGCGCTTAAAATTAATTCTACGTGGTAAACGCTTAGGTTTTACCTTAGCTGAAACGGGTCGTTTGTTTGAACTTTACGATGCAGATAAATCAAGTGCTAAACAGCTTGTCACTATGCTTGACTTAATTGCTGATAAAAAAGCGGATTTGAGCCAGCAGATGGATGATATAAAAGTTGTCTTAATGGAGCTGGTCACTGCAGAGCGGCGTTGTCGCGATACCTTAAATCAATTAGATGAATAATTACTAAAATAACCTGAACTCTGGTTAAGAGATGTACTAATGTTTTGATATTAAATCACAAATATATTTATTAGTCTCCAGCCGGAGACTTTTAGCGATAACAAGGCGAATTTACGCGTCAATAGCTGGCCTATTGCAAGTAAATTCAACGCAGTTAGCGTTGAAAGTAGCCGCGGGAGATAGATTTATTATCCAGAGTTCAGGTTAAAATACAATCATTAACAGACTCTCACACAGGAATGAATCATGAGCACTATTTCACTATATAAAGAAATGAACTTTGGCCTTGGCGAAACAGCGGATATGATCCGTGATCATGTTAATAGTTTTGCCAGTCAAGAAATCGCCCCATTAGCTGAAAAGACCGATCTTGATAATGCCTTTCCTAACCAACTTTGGCCGCAACTTGGCGAAATGGGCTTATTAGGCATGACAGTACCAGAAGAGTTAGGCGGTGCAGGCCTTGGTTACTTAGAGCATGTCATTGCGATGGAAGAAATAAGCCGAGCCAGCGCCTCTATTGGCCTAAGTTATGGTGCCCATTCAAACCTGTGTGTAAATCAAATTAACCGTAATGGTTCGCAAGCACAAAAAGAAAAATACCTGCCTAAATTAATTAGTGGTGATCACATTGGGGCTTTAGCAATGAGTGAACCCAATGCAGGCTCTGATGTCGTTTCGATGAAACTTAAAGCCGAGAAAAAAGGTGATAAATATATTCTCAATGGTAACAAGATGTGGATCACCAATGGTCCAGACGCAGACACCTTAGTTATCTACGCTAAAACTGATTTAAACGCCGGTGCTAAAGGTATTACCGCCTTTATTGTAGAAAGTAACTTTCCAGGCTTTTCAACAGCGCAAAAGCTCGACAAACTTGGCATGCGCGGGTCAAATACCTGTGAGTTAGTTTTCGAAAACTGTGAAGTACCAGAAGAGAATATTCTAGGGAATTTAAACGAAGGCGTAAAAGTACTCATGAGTGGCCTTGATTATGAGCGCGTAGTACTTGCTGCTGGCCCTCTGGGTATTATGCAAGCATGTATGGATATTGTTGTTCCTTACATTCACGAACGTAAACAATTTGATAGCCCAATCGGCCAGTTCCAGCTTATTCAAGGTAAAATAGCTGATATGTATACACAAATGAATGCCGCTCGTTCATATGTTTACACTGTTGCTAAAGCGTGCGATCGCGGTGAAACAACTCGTAAAGATGCCGCAGGCGCTATTTTATATGCAGCAGAGCTTGCAACCAAAATGGCACTAGACGCGATTCAAATTCTTGGTGGTAATGGCTACATCAATGAATATGCAACGGGTCGCCTTCTACGTGATGCAAAACTGTATGAAATCGGTGCCGGCACATCAGAAATTCGCCGTATGCTAATTGGTCGTGAATTATTCACTGAAAGCAGATAAGGACCTACGCGATGACTATTTTAAAATCTAGCGTTAATCCTCATGATCCGCAGTTTCTACAAAATCAGCAAAACATGGCTAAGCTGGTTGATGATTTACGCACCAAAGTAAAACAAATAAGCCAAGGTGGCGGCGCTGCATTAATCGAGCGTCACGAAGGCCGCGGTAAACTGTTTGTTCGTGACCGTATTAGCACCTTAATAGATGAAGGTTCGCCATTTTTAGAAATTTCACAATTTGCAGCTCATGGCGTTTATGAGCAAGCCATACCTTGTGCAGGTGTTGTTGCTGGTATTGGTCGCGTTAAAGGTGTTGAGTGTATGATCATCGCCAATGACGCAACAGTTAAAGGCGGTACCTATTTCCCTCTTACAGTGAAAAAGCACTTACGTGCACAAGACATTGCCGAGCGTTGTCATTTACCTTGCATCTATTTAGTGGATTCAGGAGGCGCAAACCTGCCTGAACAAGACGATGTATTTCCAGATAAACTGCATTTTGGCCGTATCTTTTATAATCAGGCGCGAATGTCAGGTAAAGGTATTCCACAAATTGCAGTGGTTATGGGCTTATGTACTGCTGGCGGTGCCTATGTACCCGCAATGGCCGATGAAAGCATTATCGTAAAAGAGCAAGGGACTATATTTTTAGCAGGTCCACCATTGGTTAAAGCCGCAACTGGTGAAGAGGTCACAGCCGAAGAACTCGGTGGAGCTGATGTGCACTGTAAAACCTCGGGTGTGGCAGATCACTACGCTGAAAATGATAGCCATGCATTATCAATTGCACGCCAATGTATAGAGCGCATCAATTATCAGCGCCCTACTCAGCCTTTACTTGATGAAGTTAAAGCGCCTCGTTATGACATAAGTGAGCTGTATGGCATCGTGGGGACTGATCTTAAAAAGCCATTTGACGTGCGCGAAGTAATTGCCCGTACCGTTGATGACTCTTCTTTTGATGAATTCAAACGTTACTTTGGTGACACACTAGTAACTGGCTTTGCCAAAATATATGGCCACCCAGTGGGCATTGTGGCAAACAATGGCATTTTATTTAGTGAGTCAGCGCAAAAAGGCGCTCACTTTATACAACTGTGTGCCCAGCGCAATATTCCTTTGGTGTTTTTACAAAATATTACCGGTTTTATGGTGGGTAAAAAATACGAAGCTGAAGGCATCGCAAAACATGGTGCCAAAATGGTGATGGCCGTGTCTTGTGCTGACGTACCAAAGTTTACCGTCTTAATAGGTGGCTCTTACGGCGCTGGTAACTATGGTATGTGTGGTCGTGCATTTGAACCTACCATGATGTGGATGTGGCCTAATGCCCGTATTTCTGTGATGGGTGGCGAACAAGCTGCCGGTGTAATGGCACAAGTTAAACAAGATGGCTTAGCCCGTAAAGGCCATAGTATGACTGATGAGCAAATCAGTGAGTTTAAAAAGCCAATCATTGATCAATACGAGCAGCAAGGCCACCCGTATTATGCAAGCGCCCGATTATGGGATGACGGCATAATCGACCCAGCTGATACCCGTAATGTACTTGGTTTAGCATTAAGCGCAGCTGCAAACGCACCAAAACAAGATTCGCAATTTGGCGTCTTTAGAATGTAAGGAAGTGAGTATGTCAGTAACACTACAAATAACTAAATCAAATGTGGCTGTACTCGTTTTAAGTCGCCCAGAAAAGCGTAATGCTTTTAACGAGCACGTAATACAAGAGCTTATCCAATGTATTGAGCATGCAAATACACTTGATGTGCGCGCCCTTGTGCTTAAAACAGAGGGAGAGCATTTTTCAGCCGGAGCGGATCTGAACTGGATGAAATCAATGGCTGGCAATGATTTTGCTGAAAATCTTGCTGACTCAAAACAGCTTGCTAAATTAATGCATGTTTTAGCCACCAGCCCGCTTGTCACCATTTGCGCCGTGCAAGGCGCAGCATTTGGTGGCGCACTGGGTTTAATTGCCTGTTGTGATATTGCTGTTTGCCAAGATAATGCCCAGTTTTGCCTAAGTGAAGTAAAACTTGGGTTAATTCCTGCGGTGATAAGCCCTTACGTTATTAAAGCTATTGGTGAGCGTGCAGCGCGCAGATACTTTTTAACGGCTGAAATCTTTGATGCCCATACAGCAAAGCAGCTTGGTTTAGTGCATCAAGTAACTGGCAAATTTGATTGCGCCGTTGATCAATTACTTGAAACTCTTATTAATAATGGCCCTGTTGCGGTTCGTGCTGCTAAACAACTAATAAATGATGTTGCAGGTCATGAAATCAATGGGCAAATTATAAACTTAACGGCTGAACGTATTGCACATATTCGGGTATCTGAAGAAGGCCAAGAAGGGTTAACTGCCTTTTTCGAGAAACGTCCACCAAATTGGCAAGCATAGGATTCATCATGAGCACACAATCATTACAAAAAATTCTTATTGCCAATCGCGGCGAAATAGCCTGTCGCGTTATGCGTACTGCGAAACAGATGGGTTTAACCACAGTGGCGGTGTATTCTGATGCAGATAAACACGCACAGCATGTTAAATTAGCTGACGAAGCCTACCATATCGGCGCAGCACCAAGTAAAGACTCTTATTTAGTGGCTGACAAAATCCTCAAGGTAGCACTTGATGCAAATGTTGACTGCATCCACCCAGGTTATGGTTTTTTATCTGAAAACAGTGAATTTGCAAAAGCCTGTGAACAAAACAATATTGCTTTTATAGGTCCGCCTGCAAGTAGTATTGAAGCTATGGGGTCTAAAACACGCGCTAAAGAAATCATGGCTGCAGCCAATGTGCCTTTGGTGCCTGGATACTATGGCGATAATCAAGCGCCGGATTTTCTTCAAGCAGAAGCCGATAAAATTGGCTACCCAGTCCTTATTAAAGCTGCATTTGGCGGCGGTGGTAAGGGCATGCGTATTGTCGAACACGCCAAAGACTTTTTAACTGCATTGCAAGGTGCTCAACGTGAGGCCATTGCGGGTTTTGGTAACGATCTCGTATTGCTTGAGCGCTATGTGAATAAGCCTCGCCATGTTGAAGTACAAGTATTTGCAGATAATCACGGTAACTGCGTGTATTTAGGCGATCGCGATTGCTCTTTACAACGTCGTCACCAAAAAGTGATTGAAGAAGCCCCTGCCCCAGGACTTAGCGATGAACTGCGCAAAGAAATGGGTGAAGCTGCGGTGCGCTGTGCATTGGCTATCAATTATAGGGGTGCCGGTACGGTAGAATTTTTACTTTGTGGCGATGAGTTTTTCTTTATGGAAATGAATACTCGCCTGCAAGTAGAACACCCAGTCACAGAAATGGTCACGGGTGTTGATTTAGTCAATTGGCAAATTAATGTCGCTGCTGGTAACGCTCTACCTTTAAAACAAGCAAACATCGTACTGCAAGGCCACAGTTTTGAAGCACGTATTTATGCCGAAGATCCAAGCAATGATTTTATCCCTTGCTCTGGCACCCTTGATGGCTTATATACACCCGCTGAATCTGAGTTTGTACGAATAGATACAGGTATTAAACAAGGGGATGAAATAAGCCCGTTTTACGACCCTATGATTGCAAAACTGATTGTTCATGACGATACACGTACTGCAGCGCTTTCACGTTTAAGTACTGCACTTGAGCAATTTCATTTATCTGGATTTAGCTGCAATGTAAGCTTTTTACATAACTTAGCCAATCATCAAACCTTCAAACAAGGTGCTCCGGATACGCACTTTATTGAAGAACAAGGCGATGCATTAATCACAAATGATGCTGCGTTAAATACAGTTAGTAAAATTATCGCTGCATTTTGCTATTTAGCAGATTTAAATAGTAATGGTAGTAGCCCTTGGGATCAGTTGTCTGGCTTTATGCTAAACCGTGCTCCCGTCATAACGATCCCTTTTAGTGACAGCCCTATCACGGCAACTAAGTTGAATGACGGTTTTACCATTCACCTAGACTCTGTGGATTATACAATCACAGGCACGATTAAAAATAACCTGTGCCAGGTGTTTATTAATGGAGATAAACATCGCTGTCATGTTGTTAATACAGCTAACTCCATTACCGTGATGTATAAAGCGCTACAAACTACATTTGAACTAACCGACAAGCACTACGTAAGTGAGCATGAAAGTGAAGCTCTGCCTCTTGCAGCCCCTTTAAATGGCACTGTGGTTAAACACCTTGTCGAAGTAGGTCAGCAAATTAAAAAAGGTGATGCTGTAGTTATTATTGAAGCAATGAAAATGGAGTATACCCTCAACGCACCACACGATGGCGTACTACAAAGTTATTGCTTTGCACAAGGTGAATTAGTAAGTCATGGTGCCCTACTTGCTATAGTAACTGATGAGAATGCAACTGATGAGTAACTTATTAGCCAACACATTACCTACAAAGGTACGTATTGTTGAAGTAGGTGCGCGAGATGGCCTGCAAAATGAAAGCGCCGTTAGCACCCAAGACAAAGTATCACTCATTAACGCACTAGCAGCGGCAGGTATTAGCGATATCGAAGCGGGCGCGTTTGTCTCCCCTAAATGGGTGCCGCAAATGGCCGATTCGCGCGATGTAATAAGCGCCCTAACTCTACCAGATACTAACTTAACTGCCCTCACACCAAACTTAAAAGGGGCGCAAGCGGCGCATGAAGTAGGTATTAAAGAGTTTGCCATATTCACAGCAGCTAGTGAGTCATTTTGCCAAAAGAACATCAACTGCTCAATTGAACAAAGTATTGCCCGCTTTGCCGATGTTATGGAATTTGCTAAACAACATAATATCCGTGTACGTGGCTATGTCAGCTGTGTATTAGGTTGCCCTTATGAAGGCGATATCAACCCGCAACAGGTGCTAAAAGTGAGCCAGATGTTGTTAGAGCTAGGCTGCTATGAAATAAGCCTTGGTGACACTATAGGCGTAGGCACGGCTAAAAAAGTAGATGAGTTATTGGATGTGTTGTTAGCGCATATTGATAAAACATTACTAGCAGTTCACTTTCATGACACTTACGGCCAAGCGCTCACAAATATTTACACAGCCTTAAACCGTGGCATAGCAACGGTTGACAGTGCAGTTGCAGGGCTTGGTGGATGCCCTTACGCGAAGGGTGCGTCAGGAAATGTTGCCACCGAAGATGTAGTTTACTTACTGCAAGGGCTTGGCATAGAGCATGGAATTGATTTAGAAAGACTGGCTAAAGCTGGTTGGGCAATTTGCACAGCATTAAATAAACAACCTGTGAGCAAGGTTTCCTTAGCTCTTAAAAATCAAATAGCGAATCAATAAGCTATATTTAATATAGATTGATTACATCATAATTATAATTAAGGAGTGGGCCCATGGCCGGTTTCGATAAAGTGGTTTCAAGCTATGAAGCTGCAATGGAAGGGTTAAAAGACGGCGATACAATAATTGCTGGTGGATTTGGTTTATGTGGAATTCCTGAGGGGTTAATCAGCGAGATTAAACGTAAACAAACTAAAGACCTAACTGTAGTTTCAAATAACTGCGGCGTGGATGACTTTGGTTTAGGGATTTTATTACATGACAAGCAAATAAAAAAAATTATCGCCTCGTATGTCGGTGAAAATGCCCTATTTGAACAGCAACTACTGAGCGGTGAAATTGATGTGGTACTCACTCCACAAGGTACACTCGCTGAGAAAATGCGTGCAGGCGGTGCTGGTATTCCTGCTTTTTACACCGCAACAGGTTACGGTACACCGGTAGCAGAAGGTAAAGAAGTAAAAGAGTTTGATGGTCGCCCTTATATTTTAGAAGAATCAATAACCGGAGAGTTTGCCATTGTTAAAGCGTGGAAAGCAGATAGATACGGTAACCTTGTTTTTCGCCATACAGCCATGAACTTTAATCCAATGGCCGCCACTGCAGGTAAAATTACCGTTGCCGAAGTTGAAGAAATTGTAGAACCAGGGGAGCTTGAACCGAGTCAAATTCATACCCCTGGTATTTTTGTGAATCGCGTTATTAAAGGCAGCTTTGAAAAACGCATCGAACGCACAACTACTCGCGATTAGGAGCACACAACATGGCATTATCACGTGAACAAGTCGCAATGCGTGTTGCGCAAGAGCTACAAGACGGTTACTACGTTAATTTAGGGATCGGAATTCCAACCTTAGTGGCTAACTATGTACCTGATGGCATTGAAGTTATGCTACAGTCTGAAAATGGCTTGCTGGGTATGGGTCCCTACCCGACTAAAGCTGAACTTGATGCTGATATGATCAACGCGGGTAAAGAAACCGTGACAGCAGCCACGGGAGCTGCAATATTTAATAGTGCAGATAGTTTTGCAATGATCCGTGGTGGTCATGTAGACTTAACAGTCTTAGGTGCATTTGAAGTTGACCAGAACGGAAACATCGCCTCGTGGATGATCCCCAAAAAGCTGATTAAAGGCATGGGCGGCGCGATGGACCTTGTTGCTGGCGCAAAGAATATTATTGTTACTATGACCCATGCGAGTAAACATGGTGATTCAAAACTGCTTGAAAGTTGTAATTTACCGTTAACTGGTGTTAACTGTGTAAAGAAAATAGTGACAGATTTAGCCGTGTTAGAAGTTAAAAACGGCGCATTTCATTTGCTAGAGCGCGCACCTGGTGTGTCTGTAGATGAAATTATTAGCAAAACGGCAGGCAAATTGCTTGTCACTGGTGATGTTCCAGAGATGGTGTTTTAACTTAACCTCTCAATAAATCACCTTGTACCGACCTCATTCCCAGTGCCAATGGCGCTGAGTTACCCAAAATCCCTCGCAAGAGGGATTTTTTTTGCGCAAAATTAACTGCACCATTTTATAGCAAAGCCGTTTTCGTTGCCCCAAAGTAGTAAAATCGCTGAAATCTTATCTATGCTACTAATATTGCAAATAAATCAACTGTAACAATGATTAATCAAAAATATACGCAATTGTAATTTTAATAAGCGTAATATGTTTATTTTTTATTAATGAAAGCAATAATTAATCAGTTGACGAACTATTTCAGCTAAGTCTTTGCAAATTGGGTTGTTTATTGCTTAACTATCCTTATTGAGAATTACTAACATCGACTATGCAAACACCTATTAGAGGATTACGTTCGTTTTGTTTTGCGGCAAGAACGTTAAGCTTTAAAGAAGCCGCTAACCAGCTTTATCTAACTCCATCCGCTGTGAGTCACCAAATTAAACAATTGGAAGAGCAGCTAGGTATCGAGCTTTTTGAACGTCAAACGCGTTCAATTCGGTTAACGTCCGCGGGAAAAAACTTTTATGACTCTGTATCGCCTTTGATAAAAGCACTCGAAAAAACGATAACAGAATTTAGTCAGCTGCAAGAAAATGTAAATATCAGTATTACCTTACCTGAGTTCTTTGCCAGTGAACTATTAATGCCTAAACTCAGTGAATGGACCACCGAGCACCCAAATACAAATTTACAACTAAACACCATGAAAACGCGTAAGGAGCTGACTAAGCAAAGTGATCTTTCTATTGTTTTATCATCCTCTAAGCCTATTGAAGGTGTTGTGCATGAGTTATTTTCGTTGTCATACTCCCCAGCCTGTAACAAAAAGAATTGGGAGGCATGGAAAGATGAACCATTTCAGGCACTCAATGAAGTACCTCTAATATTACATAAGGCACGCCCATGGGCTTGGCATCAATGGGCTGAGCATGCAGGTATTGATGACTTCGCGCCGAAACAAATAATCCAAGTCGACAGCATGTTTGGTGTCGCACGCGCCGCACAACAAGGAATGGGGATCGCACTTATCCCCTTGCCTATTAGCCAAACGTGGTTCGAAGAAGAGTGGCTGTTTAACTTCACAAACTTACCGCTTAAAACTAAAGATAAGTATTACTTGGTTCATCACGAACCTAGCGAGTCTAATGCTTCACTAGAGCTATTTATTAAATGGCTGCTAGATACATACAAACATTTAAAATAATTATTTATACAGCAACTCAGGGGTTGCTGTTCACTGTCTTACATACGTAAATAAATTTCACTTATAAGGTGTCTTTTTATCGTTTGTACCGCTCGCCAGCTCTGACTAAAGTTAACGTGTTCATTATGAACAACCAAATAACTCAGAGGAAATTATCATGTTAAATATACTAACAAAGCGAATTTTAGTTGCGACACTATTAACATCATCTACAGCGGTACTTGCTGATCAAACAGACTATAAATTAATGGTTATTGATAATGAAGTATCTGCGAGCGCACTTTCAAATGGTGAAATGATGGCGTTGACTAAAGATAACGAAGTTATCAAGAACGACCCTAATCGCTCTTATGAGATCCCTTTTAATAGCTGTGCTGCGAATGTAAAGTTAAGCAACTACGCTGATGCTGAAACCCTATGTACTCAAGCAATCACTTTACTTAAATCAAGTAAAGTACCAAGCTATAAGCGTAATGAGCTAACCTCGTTTGCTTTAAGTAACCGTGGGGTTGCCCGTATTATGTCAAACAATGAGACAGCAGCAATTTCAGACTTTTATGAAGCTAACCAAATGTCTAACAATGATTTAGTTAACCATAACTTAAATCGTGCTAAACAAAACTTAGCGTTATAAATGCGTTGTTCTTAATGCGGCACACTTAAGATGTTCTGTGTGCCGTTCACTTTAATTAGCTATCAGCTCTGGCAGCAAATTCTAATACCGTTGCATTTATACAATACCTGTCTTGACCATTAGGGCCTTCCCCTGGAAACATATGCCCCAGATGTATCCCCGTTGATTTAGATTTGATTTCGATTCGCTGCATACCGTAGCTGTTATCTTCATGTTCAGTGACACTGTCTTTAATTGGGTGTGTAAAAGAAAGCCAACCTGTACCTGATTTAAATCTATCACGAGTATCAAATAATGGTTCGCCACTTAGCTTATCGATAAACTGGCCATCCGGTGTGTTTTTAAAAATATCGTATTGTTTACAAAAAGGGCTATCAGTGCGTGCATTAAAAGCAACACGATACGCTTCACTATCTCCTAATTTAAATGCCCCCAATGCTTTATAAAATTCAGTATTTGTCACATACCCTTGGCGGCCAAATACTTCTTTACCATTTTCTAAAAATAAGATGGTAGGCGTTGCCCACGTAGGAGATTTAATAGTAAGGCCTGTTAGCTGATCAGCTTTTCTATAACTCAAAGGTATTGTGCCTTTGTAGTCATTTGTCACTTCTTTTTTTAACTTTTCACAGTAAGGGCAATAATCATGCGAATCAATGATCACAATCTGCTTACCTGCTAACAGCGCTTTATTATCCACTTCACTTTTTGGCTGCGTTGAGAAAACCACACCTGTAGAGTGATCAGGGCAATATCCATTTGGATTTTTTGCTATGTAGTCCTGATGATACTCCTCAGCGGGGTAAAACTTATCCAGCGGTTTTATCACTGTTTTGATTGAGTCGAAGCCTGCTGCCGTTAATTTAAGTTGATACTGTGCTTTTAATTGATTTGCTATATCAAGTTGTGTTGCATTACTGGTTAATATAATAGAGCGGTATTGCGTGCCAATATCATTGCCTTGACGATTAAGCTGCGTTGGATCGTGGCTTTCAAAATAACGCTTAAGTAAATCATCGGCCGTTAACATATTGCTGTTAAAGGTAACTTTGACAACTTCAGCGTAATTATTATCATCAAAGCGTTTAGATGAAGCTGTTATATTCCTATAAGTGGCTTTAAAGCCATGGCCATCAGCGTAGCCCGAAACAGCATCTATGACACCGGGCATTGCTTCATAGCGCTTTTCAGCTCCCCAAAAACACCCAGAACCTAATACCAGTGTTTGAACATGCATGCTGGCTTGAACATTTTTACTCGTTGTTTTTTCATCGCTCGCTAAAGCATATACACCAATGCTTGCACTCACTAGTGCAGTGCAAAGCATCATTGATAACGGTTGTTTGAACATACAAAACTCCTAAAATGCGTTATTAATCTACTAGACCTATCAATTGACGTATTAATTTCAGCCTTAACGCTTCAAACCTTATATCTGTCGTGTTTAACTTAAAGTTTGAGCCCAGATAAGGTAAAAAGTCTTTTTATTTTAACTTTTGATATTAAAACTGGGTGTTAAACATGAAAAACGTTTTTAAAGCTTCTGCAATTGCCTTAGCACTTGCAATAAGTACGCAAGTAACCGCGGCAGAGATTAACTTTTCGACAAAGATTAACAATAAAGCACAAACATTAGTGGTTTTTTATAGCCAAGATGCCAATAACAGTGCATTTAATGACATTGATAAACAGTTCAAAAATCAACTTTCTCACACTATCGATATTAAGCAATTTGATGGTAAATACGGCGATATATTGGAAGTTATTCCAACTAACTCACGTAAGCACCAACGGGTTTTCATCGTTGGTACAGGCAAGCTACAACAACTAGACAAATCAACCATAGCTAAACTGGGTGGCAATGTTCATGCGACGCTACTACAAAACAAAGTTGAATCTGCAAGCATCGTATTTGATAGCGTAAAAGGTGCTATTAGTAACCCTGAGCTTGCTGCTAATTTTGCCCACGGTGCAAATTTACGAGATCACCGCTTCGAGAAATACAAACAAACGCCAAACACTGTCACTGTAAGCTACTACTTTGATGTAGATGACAAGAAACAGACCAACAACACTTACTCTACCTTACAAAGCATAGAACAAGGCGTATTTTTAGCCCGTGATCTGACTTCTGAAGTAGCAACACAAATGACGCCCGTTGCGTTTGCAAAAGCAGCAAAAGAATTAGAAGCACTCGGTGTTGAAATTACCGTTTTAGAACCAAAAGAATTGAAAGAACTCGGTATGGGTGCGCTTGAAGCAGTTGGCCGTGGTAGTGAACAAGGTGCACGATTAGTTGTAGCACATTACAAAGGCTCAAACACAACGCCCATTGCATTAGTTGGTAAAGGGATCACTTTTGATTCTGGTGGTTATAGCATCAAAACTGGCGCATCAATTGCTCGCATGAAATCGGATATGGCGGGTGCCGCCGCTGTGCTTGGTACCGTTAAAGCAATGGCTTTAGCTAAAGCGGATAAAAATGTCGTGGCCGTTATGGGCATGGCGGCTAATATGGTGTCACAATTTGCTGTAGCCCCTGGCGATGTTGTACGCACTGCTGAAGGCCTCAGCGTTGAAATAGTCAACACTGATGCTGAAGGACGCTTAGTGTTAAGTGATGCCATGTGGTATGCACGTAAACATTTTAATCCTGAAATCATGATTGATGTTGCCACTCTAACAGGTTCAAAAATCAAAGCTGTTGGCAATGATTACGCTGGCGTTTTTTCACAAGACGATACGCTTATTTCACAGCTTACTTTAGCGGGTAAACAGGTAAACGAAAACCTATGGCGCCTGCCTTTAGGCTACAAAAGCACGTTAAGTTCTGACATTGCAGATCTTAAGAACCTAGGTTCAAGCGGACCAGGTGCTACAACGGCAGCGAGCTTTTTAGAGCACTTTGCTGGTGAAACTCGTTGGGTACACATAGATATTGCTGGTAATGCACTTGCGACTAAAGGCAAAGATGAAATCTCACCTGGCGGCACAGGCTTTGGTGTGCGACTTTTAAGTGAGTGGCTGTTGAGTAATTAAGCTTTTATAATTAAGCCTTAAATATACGGTGCATAAGTACAGTCGTTTACTTGTGCACCTACTTAAATTTGCTTTGTATTTACATAGAGCGCCTATTATTCTAGTCGCATAGGTGTAAACATTTTTAATTGAGTGTGGTAGCTTGACGTTATTAATAACTAAAAACAATAATCGTCAATGGACTTAAAAACAACGACATCAGTTGTAATCCTCAGTAGCAATAGTCTATTTTTGGATGCAACACATTTATCTGAAGACACACTAACGATTCAAAAAAAAATCTGGGCTTTAGCTGCTAAGTGCAAAGCAAGCAATGCGTTTATAGATGTAGTACCCGCTATGAACTCCCTGTGCGTATATTTACACAACTCAGATGAACTAGTGCATTGGCAAAATGAGCTAACAAATTGGTGGCAAGACATTGATACCATGCAACATCAAGGCACACATCATAAAGTTATTACTCATTATGGCGGTGAGCATGGACCGGATCTCGACTTTGTTGCGAAAGCACATAATTTAACCACTCAGGACGTTATACAACTACATAGTAATGCGCGCTATCAAGTACTATTTTTAGGTTTTCAACCTGGCTTTGTATATTTAGATGGCTTAGCTGAGCAACTACATACCCCACGCAGAGATAATCCACGTACTAAAGTGCCAAAAGGGTCTGTGGCAATAGGTGCTAATCAAACAGGCATCTACCCTGCTGACTCCCCTGGCGGCTGGCACATAATAGGTCATACTGATTTCAACTTATTTGATTACCTTAATAACCCACCAAGTGTTATACAACCTGGTGATACCTTATCGTTTGTTAGTGCGGAGTCTTAATCATGATCACAGTTATTAAACCGGGTTTATTAATGAGTATCCAAGATAAAGGACGTACAGGCTTTCGCCATTTAGGTGTTGCTCAATCTGGTGTAATAGATAGCTATGCGATGGTAATAGCCAATCGATTACTTGGCAATGCTGATAACAATGCAGTGATCGAAATTACCCTAGGGTTGGCTCAACTCAAATTCGAGTGCGATACTGTAATTGCTTTGATTGGCACTGATATGAAAGCTCATTTAGACGATACAGCTATATACCCTGGTTGGACGTACACTGTTAAAAAGGGGCAAACCATCCGCTTTGCAGCCGCACGTAATGGCTTTAGGGCTTATTTAGCCTGCAAAGGCGGCATTCAAAGTGACAAAATAATGAGTTCTCGCTCAACTGATTTAGCAGCAGGGTTTGGCGGTGCCACTGGCCACGCTCTTAAAGAACATGACACCCTCGCAATTAAACCATTTACAGAACACTGGCCTAAACTAGGTGCTATTTCACCAGCAAAACGTGAAGTGATCCGAATACACCCAAGTATTCATAAAGAATTATTAACACAGCACGTTATCAATGAATTTAGCAGTAAAAAATGGCACGTAACGCCACAGAGTAACCGAATGGGGGTTCGTTTGAATACTCAATCACAGTCATTATCACACAGTCATTCATTACCTTCACTTGCTGTTGCACCGGGGTCAATTCAACTGCCTCCTAATGGTGAGCCAATTGTATTATTAAATGATGGCCAAACGACAGGTGGTTATCCACTACTTGGCACAGTCATTGAAGCTGATCTATTTCTATTTGCACAATTAAAACCAGGCGATAGCATTCGCTTTGAATACGTAGATATAGCCACAGCTAATAAAGCAAAAGCAAAATTAGATGCTCA
The DNA here is from genome assembly GCF_049257175.1 of Pseudoalteromonas mucoides. NCBI lineage: Bacteria > Pseudomonadati > Pseudomonadota > Gammaproteobacteria > Alteromonadales > Pseudoalteromonadaceae > Pseudoalteromonas > Pseudoalteromonas mucoides. Next base: position 52,121 of record NZ_JBMMUC010000018.1, on the reverse strand, counting down.
CCTTGCTCAGCTATCTCTAGCACTTGAAAATGCAAAACATTAACGCACCAAAAAGGAGCACTCGAGCTTTAATCCTGTGAGAATTAACCCTATAACAGAATGGATTAGTGGTTATTTGTGTTTTTCATTGCATTAAAAGAAATCGTTAACAAGCTTCAGTGGCCACTTTGGTGCAATGAAGATCATGGTGGTGCATAAATTATTCTAAAAATATTGTAAAAGCTATGTGACTTAGTTAAATATTTCTGTTAAAACAAAGGTTCGCAATTAGGCAAAGCCTGCCTAATTGCACACATGATAGGAATGAGGAGTTACTATGTGTTCAATTTTCGGTGTATTAGACATAAAGTCTGATGCCACACAGTTGCGTAGTCAAGCAATTGAAATGTCAAAGTTATTACGACACCGGGGGCCAGATTGGTCAGGTGTATATTCATCAGAAAAAGCGATTTTAGTGCATGAGCGTTTAGCCATTGTTGGCGTATCAAGCGGTGCTCAACCACTTTATAACCCTGAGAAAACACATATTTTAGCGGTTAACGGTGAAATTTATAATCACAAAGAATTAGCTGCAAATTTAGAGACTGATTTTACCTTTCAAACGCAGTCTGATTGCGAAGTCATTCTGGCGCTTTATAAACAAAAAGGCCCTGAATTTTTAGATGATTTAAATGGTATTTTTGCTTTTTGTTTATACGATGAAGAGCAAGATGCGTATCTTATAGGTCGTGACCACATTGGTATAATTCCACTTTATACGGGTCATGATGAGCACGGTAATTTTTATGTTGCTTCTGAATTAAAAGCATTATCACCAATTTGTAAAAGTATTCAGGAGTTTCCTCCTGGTCATTACCTATATAGTAAAGATGGTGAACTTAAACCATATTATAAGCGCGACTGGGAATCATTTGAAGCTGTTAAAGATAATAGCGCTCAAGCTCAAGATGTGAAAGATGCATTAGAAAGTGCCGTTAAACGCCAACTAATGTGCGATGTCCCTTATGGGGTATTACTCTCTGGTGGCCTAGACTCATCAGTTATCTCAGCAATCACACAAAACTTTGCTGCTAAACGTATTGAAGATAATGACGAAAGTGATGCATGGTGGCCCAAATTACATTCTTTTTCTGTTGGTCTAGAAGGCTCACCAGATTTAGCAGCAGCACAAAAAGTAGCTGATATGATTGGTACAATTCACCACCCTATTCACTTTACTATTCAAGAAGGGATCGATGCGTTAAAAGAAGTTATTTATCATATCGAAACATACGATGTAACAACTATTAGAGCATCAACACCGATGTATTTAATGGCACGACAAATTAAAGCCATGGGTATTAAAATGGTACTTTCAGGTGAAGGTGCTGATGAGCTATTTGGTGGTTATTTGTATTTCCACAAAGCACCAAATGCACAGGAATTTCATGAAGAGTTAAACCGCAAAGTATCAAAGCTGCATATGTTTGACTGTTTACGTGCGAATAAATCAATGGCCGCTTGGGGTGTGGAAGCACGTGTGCCATTCCTTGATAAAGAGTTTGTTGATGTTGCTATGCGTATCAACCCTGAAGCTAAAATGTGTAAAGACGGAAAAATTGAAAAACACATTCTGCGCGAAGGTTTTGATGGCTACTTGCCTGATGAAGTTTTATGGCGTCAAAAAGAACAATTCTCTGACGGCGTTGGTTACAGTTGGATTGACACTTTAAAAGAGTATGTTGCTGAGCAAGTAAGCGACCAAGATTTAGCAAATGCTAAATTTAAATACCCTATTAATACACCTGATTCAAAAGAAGCGTATTTTTATCGCTCAATTTTTGAGTCTCACTTCCCAGGTGACGCGGCTGCTAAATGTGTTCCGCACGGAAAATCAGTTGCCTGCTCTACTCCTGAGGCATTAGCATGGGATGCATCATTTCAAAATAATGCAGATCCATCAGGACGTGCGGCGGGTATCCATAACGATGCCTATACACAAAAATAATAAACCTCACGGTCTATTAAATTTACCCCAGTACAAAACAAGGCGTTTTGTGCTGGTGGCTCAGCAACAAACTGTTTTTGCCCACTCTAACACTAAAAAAGCGGGCTCATCAGCACTGATTGTGTTACATCAGCCAGGGCTAAGCGCTTACATGATGCAGCAAATTGCGCGCACGTCACAGCAATCTGCGACTGTTTTTATAAATGTAAGATATAGCACGCAAGTTCTTTGCCCTATTCGCTGGTTTAATCAAAATAATGAAATTAAACGCTGTGGTCATGGGACTTTAGCGGCAGCATTATTTTTGCAGCAGTATCAAGGTTATTGTCCTCGCCAATTTATAAGTCTAAGCGGTGAAACTTTTAAAATAACCTATAAATTAAAACAATTACGGCTGAGTATGGCGAAAATAGCTAGCAAAGAAGTTGCTCCGCATAAAGCTGTCGTAAAGGCAATTGATAGTGCTATTTTACGCAGCTACGCTAGTGCAGAAGAAGGTGGCTACACCACCATTGTTGTAGATGAAAGCCAGCCACTATGTACACGTTCGATATTAATCAAACCGCTGTTATCGGTCGCAACGGCTCTCATCGTGTTGCAACAAGATAGCAAAACACAGCAATGGTATTTTAGATACTTCGCTCCTTATTACGGTATAGACGAAGACCAAGCAACGGGTTCAGCCGTAAGCATCATAACCCCCATCATTAAGCAATTAACAAAACAAACTAATGGCGCCCTCATTCAAGCATCTAAAAATGGTGCACGGTTAAACTATCACTTAGCCTGTCAAAGTGTACTGCTATATTAATTCTGTGGTCGTAATAAGCACAATGCAAAATAATTATTGCAGTCTTGCCACGTGTGCTCCAGTGTTAAATTAGCTTGTGCGGCTAATTGAGCAAACGAGTCAACTGTATACTTATGTGAATTTTCAGTGTGTATGCTTTCACCTTGAGCAAATTCAAACAAATGATTATTGATGACAACACTTTGCTCACATTGACTCACCAAATGCATTTCAATTCGGCTGTGTTGTTCGTTAAATCTGGATTGATGGTTAAAGCCTGACAAATTAAACGTGCCATTGAGCTCATTATTAATACGTTGTAGTAAATTTTTATTAAACTGCGCCGTCACCTCGGCTTTATCATCATAGGCTTCTAACAGTACCTGACGTTCTTTAACTAAATCTATGCCTATTAACACATAGCCGTTTAAACCACATAAACGATGGAAGTTTTTCATTATCTCAATCGCTTTAATAGGTGCAAAGTTTCCAAGAGTTGAACCTGGAAAATAAACTAGATTGGTTTGGTTATCTAAAGCAGTATCTTTGGTTAACTGCTTTACCATTTGGCTATGCGTAAAATCCCCCAGTAAGGGGGAAATAACCAATTCAGGAAATAAAGGCGATAAATGCGCGAGCGAGTAGTTAAGCATTTCTTTTGAAATTTCAAACGGAACGAACGTCTTTACATTGGCTAGATGGGCAAGTAAATACGCCACTTTTTTTCCTGAGCCACAACCGGGCTCTATGATTGATAAATTTTCTGGCAACATTTTCGCAATGTCGTGGGAATATTGCTCTAAAATAGCCAGCTCAGTACGGGTGACATAATATTCACTTAACGTGGTAATTTGTTCAAATAATGCTGCGCCTCTATCATCATAAAAATATTTACACGGCAATGACTTTTGTTGTTGACTTAGGCCATCCAACACATCATTTAAAAAGCTTTCATCTGTTATATGCTGTTCGCTAACGACCTTTAACTGGCTCATACTTTATCCCTCGCTAACCTAATTCCACTTTGCATCCACGCTTGGTGTGGATAATAAAAATTTCTATATGTGGTGCGTAAATGGCCATTAGGAGTTAATGCACAACCGCCTCTAAGCACCATTTGATTATTCATAAATTTACCGTTGTACTCACCGGCAACTCCCGCAATCGGTTTAAAGCCCGGATAAGGTAAATAAGCACTGTTTGTCCATTGCCAACAGCTGTCATGTAACTGAACTAACTCTGGGCAATGTTGTTGTGCAGCATGCTCCCATTCAAACTCGGTGGGCAATCTTGCGTTGGCAAAACAGGCATACGCTGACGATTCATAAAAGCTAACATGGCTGACAGGTAAGTCCATCGCTAAGGGTTGCAGGCCATATAAAGTAAATTCGTACCACTGGTCATCAATACAATGCCAGTATAAAGGGCATCTTGCATGTGTGCTTTGTAATAAAGCCCATCCATCACTAAGCCAATATTTAGGCTGTTGGTAGCCCTGCTCGTTGATAAACGCTAAATATTCACCATTGGTAACTAAGCGATTAGCCACACTAAATGGTTGCAGTAAAACTTGATGTGTTGGCTGTTCATTATCGTAGGAAAATCCACAGCCTTGTGTTGCCCCAATTTCAGTAATACTTTGCTCAAAATCAATATAATGAATGCTTTTTACAGGTGAACTATCAGCTATTTTACAGTCGATGTGTTGATAGGCTGGAAATGATGGATTAATCGATAAGTTATACTTTATATCCATGAGCATCAACTCTTGATGCTGCTGTTCATGGTTTAAGCCAAGTTCCAGTAATTCATTTAGGGTATTATTGATCAACAATAATGTCTGTAATGCATCGTCAACATACGCTCGATATTCAAGTACAGTCTCTAAACTTGGCCGAGAAAGTCCCCCTCTATTTGCGCGACTAAATTGCTCACCAATGCCATTATAATAAGAGTTAAATAATACGGAGAAACACTCATCAAACACCTTGTAGTTGTTCATATGTGGTAACAATAAGAAAGTTTCGAAAAACCACGTGGTATGAGCAAGGTGCCATTTCATCGGGCTGACATCACTCATCGCTTGAACCTGACAGTCCTCCGCACTCAATGGCGCAATAAGCGATAAAGAATCTTGTCTCACTTTTTTATAGTACGCGATTAATGATTGTGTACTGTTTGCGGTCATATCATCCCTCATTTACCTATTGACTTACTATAGTCTAACTTTAGTTAAAACACATTGAAGTGACACTTAGATGAAATATTAATTAGACTTATATGTTTATTGATTTAAATACATTTATTTTTATGCGTTGCCATGACAGCCAGATACTGATCCTGTAAGCTATTAACTACCGTAATGGCTATAATTCAGCACTTTAGCGACTTTACATTTACAATTTTTCGTTTGCTTCTACACTTTAGCAAGTAACCTAACACTAATTTTTAGTTAGTCTTCGAAATAATATCTTGGTGGGTCAAAGCTGAATAAACCATTAAAATAAACGGAAATACAACAAAAGAGGTTTTTCATGAGTGATAATCATGACAAATATAGTATCGATAATACGGACTACACGGTAGGCCAAGACAATATCCAAAAATGGGGGTTTGACGTACATAACCCTGTTTTTGGCACTAGCGCTGGCTTAATTTTAATTTTTTTAATTGCGGTGTTAGTGAGTGATCCTGACTCAGCAAAAGCAAGTCTCGATGGGATCAAGTTAAGCATATTAAATAACTTTGATAGTTTTTTAATGTGGTCTGCTAACATTTTTTTATTATTTTGTATCGGCCTTATTTTTTCACCGTACGGTAAAATTCGCCTTGGCGGTGTAAATGCACGTCCTACTCACTCTCGCCTCTCCTGGATGGCAATGCTATTTGCAGCAGGTATGGGGATCGGCTTGATGTTTTGGGGGGTTGCAGAGCCCGTTGCTTACTTTACAGGCTGGTACGAAACTCCATTAAATGTGACTCCTAATACCCCAGAGGCAGCTAAATTGGCGATGGGCGCCACTATGTTCCATTGGGGTCTACATCCGTGGGCTATCTATGCTGTTGTTGCCTTATCTCTTGCCTTTTTTACTTATAACAAAGGGTTACCCCTTTCTATACGTTCGATTTTTTATCCTATATTAGGTGATAGAACGTGGGGCTGGCCCGGCCACCTAATTGATATTTTAGCAGTACTGGCCACCTTATTTGGTTTAGCTACTTCTCTGGGGCTCGGAGCACAACAAGCATCTGCCGGTATTAACCATGTATTTGGTATTGAATCTGGTGTTGGTTTACAAATTATAGTAATTGCTGTAGTAACATTATTAGCAATAATTTCTGTGGTACGTGGAATTGATGGTGGTGTGAAATTATTAAGTAATATTAATATGTTAATCGCCTTTGCTTTGATGGCATTTGTTTGTTTAGTTGGCTTTGCTGCTGCAATGGGTAATATTCCGACCACGATAATGGGTTATGTTGAAAACATTGTGCCATTAAGTAACCCACATGGCCGTGAAGATGAAACTTGGATGCACGGTTGGACTGTATTCTATTGGGCTTGGTGGATTTCATGGTCCCCGTTTGTTGGTATGTTCATTGCACGTGTATCAGAAGGTCGTACAATTCGTGAATTCTTAATTGCCGTGTTATTAATTCCAACACTGGTTACGATACTTTGGATGTCTATCTATGGCGGTATTGCAATTGACCAAGTAGTCAGTGGTGTTGGTAAGCTTGGTACAGATGGTTTAACGCAAGTCCCTCTTGCCATGTTTGAAATGTTTGACGAACTCCCATTAGGCAAATTACTGTCTTTCACTGCTGTAGTGTTAGTCTTGGTGTTCTTTATTACCTCATCTGATTCCGGTTCATTGGTTATCGACTCAATCACCGCGGGTGGTAAAGTTGATGCGCCAGTACCACAACGTATTTTCTGGGCATCAATTGAAGGAGCAATTGCCGCAACGTTACTGTGGATTGGCGGAACACAAGCAATGGAGGCACTGCAAGCCGGTGCTGTTTCTACAGGCTTGCCATTTACCGTGGTTTTATTACTTATGTGCGTGAGTTTATTGTTAGGCCTTAGAACTGAGCCTAGAAGCTAAGTGTAACTAAAATATAATGACGCCGCTTTTTAGCGGCGTTTTTTATATCCATAAATTACCAAGAGGTGTGTCTTGGCGATAATGATGGGCTAATTGTGCTTGTAATAATTCGGCGGTAGCTAACGCATCATTCAGCGCATTGTGATTTTGGTACGCCGGCAATGAATAGCGCGTTCGTGAGTTAGCCAACCTAACAGAGTCTAGTTTAGTATTAAATAGCCGTCCAATTAGTCCCTGCCTTGCTTTTAATGCTCGTCTCTCTAATTCAAGAGTGTCAATCACCGCAAACTCAAGTCCTTCCCCTAACCGAGCTTTCATTGCTTGATATAAAAAGTGTCGTTCAATTGGGGCAAAATGGACCACTATTACTTTGCCTTTAAGTGCATTTAATAACGGCGTAATAATCTCTGAAAAATCTGGCGCGTTAATTAACTCTGAATGAGTGATACCGTGAATAACAATGGACTCTTCGGCTAGTTTTTGTTGCGGCTTTACCAACCAATGTTGACTGTCTCGACAATATATACGGCGGCTATCAAAGGGGATCAAGCCCACACTGACTATATCATCAGAACCATAATTTAGACCGGTCGTTTCAAAATCTAGCGCCACTAAAGGAACATCACTTATAGGCTTAGTTTCGTCAACAACTACATCTTGATAATAAGCTTGAATACAGTGGTTTTGCGCTTCATTTTGTAGCTGTACATACCGCTCACGCCAATCGACTTTATTCGCTACCATGCTATTTAATACCTGAGTTAGCAGAATATTTAAATTTAAGAAAGTTTTGCGCTTTATCTAAAATTGCAAAGGCTTCCTTTAAATTGCGCTGTTCAAATGGAGATAACAGATGCGGCTCTAAGTCGTTATCTGGTTCCTCATTGAGCTGCTCTATTTGCCAAGCTTGGTGGCGAATACGTACCATGGCTATATATTCTAAGGCGTCACGTAAATCTTGCGCTTTCCCATCCGGTAACAGTTTTGCATCAATAATATCTTCTAAACGCTCAAACGAGTTTTGTTTACGTGATCCCACAGCCAATGCATGCACGCGGATAACATCAGACAGCGGTGCTGTACCGCGACGCTTTAAGTTCATTGAGCGTTTATGCTGGCCATTATGTTCAAGTACAAAGTCCTTAAAAAAACCTAATGGCGGTGTGCGATTACGTGCATTAGCGGCCATGTTTGCTAAAAAACGTTTATTATTACGCCCTTCTTTAGCGATAAAGCGTTGCAGTTCTTGCGCCCATTTTACTTTTCCGTGTACACCATCTAAATCAAAAAATATCGCGCTATTGAGCAAAGCTTGTGGTTTTGGCTCAGCAATCCAATTGGTAAATTGCTGTTGCCACTGCTCTTTTGTTAAGCGCCATTTTCTAAACGAGGCCATTATTTCACCGTCGCAATATTTATAACCACACAATGCTAGGCCATCACACACTAAATCAGCCAGTTTTTGGAAATAGTCATCGTGTTTGTCTTCATCAAAGCTATTATCAAGAATAATTGCGTTATCTTGATCTGTCACAATAAGCTGTTCATCTCGAGCCATAGAACCTAAAGCAATAAAACAATAAGGCACAGGCGGTGGACCAAGCTGCTCTTCTGCTAGAGTTAATAAACGTTGTTTGAAGGTTCGACCAATAACAGCCATTGCAGTGCCGATCATATGAGAATTTGCATCTTCATTCACCATACGAACAAATACATTGGGTAATTGTCGTGCATAATAAGCAAGATCTTCAACAGAAGGCTGAGCTAAGATCCCTCTGACGAGTAACAAGCTACTTTGGGACTCATAACGAAGTATATCGGACAATGAAATAACACCAATCGGCTTTTTCTTTACGACCACAGGTAAATGGTGGATATTGTCTCTTAACATGGCAAGCACCGCTTCAAACACATATGCATTACTGTCGAGCAGTATCAGATCCCTTTGCATAATTTGTTGAGCAGGCTGCGCATAATCTAAACCAAGAGCGATAACTTTACTGCGTAAATCACGGTCAGTAATAATACCCACTACTTGTCCATCATCGTCTTCGGGGTCATCACTAATTGGTTTATCTACATCAGTAACGAGGACCGAAGAAACCGATTCGTCCGTCATAGTTTGGGCTACATGTTGTATGCTGGCATCTTTTGCAACAGTCACCACATCTCTGTGCAATAATGATTTTACTTTTGCAGTAGTTAAATCATTACCATCAGCTTGCTCTACGATTGCCTGATGAAGCCTTACTGTGCCATTGGCTTCAAAGTAATCTGCAAACGCTTCATATTTATCACAATATTCAGTGAAAATATCAATGTTAATACAATACAGTAAAGTATCTTCGAGCGCTTTAGCCGGGTAACGAACTTTACGGTTCATTAATAATCCCATTTGGCCAAATATCCCACCGATAGTGAGTCGGTTATCCAGCTCTCCATCTCGACGATACGTTTCTACAGCACCGCTGCGTATTACGTATAAATCACTTATATCGTCACCATATTGGTGGATAATTGTTTCTGCGCGATAATAAGAAACTTCTACTTGGCAGGCAATATGATTTAAAGCATCTTCAGGTAAATCATCAAATGGGGCATACTCACTGAGGAAACTGGCTATATCAACATGTTCGGCTTGCATTAGACTGTCCGTTTTAAAGCATTTTGTTGATTGTGAGCCTAATCGGCTATTTTTTCAAAGAAAAATAGCCGATCACATGCTTAAAGTTTTTAGGCTTGCTCTAACTCCTGGGCTAACTGTTTCGTTTCATCACCACGAGGCTTAGTAAAACGCGCTAAACCAAGGTAAATAACCGGCGTTAGATACAAGGTAAATAATACCGCTAACGCTAAACCACCAAAGACAACCCAGCCTATTGCGTTACGAGCCTCGGCGCCTGCACCACTAGACATAATAAGCGGTAATGCTCCTAGCAATGTTGAGATCAAGGTCATTGTGATTGGTCTTAATCTCACTAATGCAGCCTGTTCCACCGCCTTTCTAACTGTCATGCCTTGATCCCGTAACTGATCAGCAAACTCAACAAGTAAAATCGCATTTTTTGCGATAAGCCCTATCAGCATAACTAAGCCAATTTGTGAATAAATGTTGAGGGAAGTGCCTGTTAAATACAAGGCAAGTATCGCTGAAGTAATACCAAATGGCACTGTTATCATCACCACAACAGCACTATTTACATTTTCAAATTGCGCTGCTAATACTAAAAATACAATTAATAAAGCCAGCACATAGGTCATGAGCACTTCATTAGAGGTTTCTTCAAAAGTTAATGCTTCACCTTTAAACGCAAGACTAATCCCGCTAGGTAATGATTGCTCTGAGATATCACGTAATTGCGTAACAAGCTCAGCAATACTCATATCCGTTGGCAGTTCCATATCAAGCTCAATAGCACGGCGTTGAGCATGACGCTCAAGCTCTGCTGCAACCCCTTCTTCTGTTATATGCGCAACACTGCTTAACGGAACTAATTGGTTGTTTCTCGCACTGACATATAAATTGGCTAAATCATTTGGATCACGAATAGTCTGGTTTTGCGCTTGCAATATAATAGGCACAGATTGATCGCCAATATTTAAATCAGCAATGTCATCTCCATTAATAGCAGCACGTAATGTTATGGCAATATCACTCAGTGCAACCCCAAGCTCTTCTGCTCGTCGTCTATCGATGTTCACCCTTAATTGTGGTTGCGATGGCTGATAAGAAACACGTACTGAACCTACACCCGGTAATGCTTGCTCAATCTGCGCGGCAAAGTCCTGTGCAGCAGCAAAAATACGTTTATAATCTTGCCCCAATAAAGCGAGCTCAATGCCCCCACCTTGGCCACGTAGATTTAAGCTATTAGAGCCATTAGGCCGACCAGCAGCGCCAGGAATAGCACCGAGTGGTTCACGAATTTTATCGATAATTTCTTGCTGTGTAAAATGACGCTCATCCCAATGCTTTAATGGAACGGTTATAAAAACAATATTTGGATCCCATTGACCCACCACTGTATAAATAGATTCAATCTCACCACTTTCAACATAAGGGAGTAGAATATCTTCCATTTTAATAGCTTGGCGGTCCATAAAGTTAAGGCCGACGCCATCTGGACCTCGAGAGAAGATTCTGATTTTTCCGCGATCTTCACTTGGCAATAATTCATTGTCTAAATTTAAATAAAGTGCACCAGAGCCCGCTGCGACCAATAAGGATGCAACAAACGTCAACCATGCGTGATCAAGCACCCAGTGAATAGTTTTAGAGTAAATACTCGCAAGCCAATGACCAAATTTTGCAAATGGGTGCCAGCCCCCCTGCTTTAATTTAAGTTTAGAAGTCAGCGCAGGCACTAAAGATAACGCAACAAAACTAGAAATGATCACTGCGCCGGCTAACACACCACCAAACTCTCTAAATAAACGCCCTGCTGTAGAAGGTAAAAACGCAATGGGCACGAACACCGCCGCCAATACGGCTGTTGTTGCAATAACAGCAAAAAATACTTCTCGCGTTCCAACCACAGCCGCTGCACGACGGCCAAGACCTAAACCCCGTTGCCGCTGAATATTTTCACTGACCACAATGGCATCATCCACAATCAAACCAGTAGCTAGCACAAGGGCTAATAAAGTAAGAATATTAATTGAAAAACCAAGCGCCCAAATTAATGCTAAAGAGCCCACTAAAGCAACAGGAATGGCAAAAGCAGGTACTAAGGTTGCACGCCACGAACCAATAAATACCCATAGCGTAATTATCACCAGCAAAATGGTTAATATTAATGAACTGATCACTTCATCTACTGAGCTACGAATAAACTGCGCGTCGTCAGACGTGAGAGTAAATTCAAGTTCAGGAAATCGAACTTGCATTTTTTCAAGCAACCTAAGGACTTCATCTGAAATTTCGATAGTATTTGATTGCGCTTGGCGTATGACTTCCATCCCTATTACTGGCTTGCCATTTAAACGTACCATAGAGCGTGGATCAGCAGGACCAAAATACACCGCGGCTATATCACCAATGCGAGTATCTTCTCGTATTATGATATCTGCAACTTGTTCAGCCGTAATAGAGGTAGCATCTGCGCGTACAATAACTTGCTGATCCGTAGATTTTAAACTACCGGCAGGTACATCAAACGGCGCTTGGCGCAGGACTTCTGCAACATCAGGGACGGTTAAATTAAAACTGGTTAGCTTAAGTGGGTCTAAACGCACCCTCAAAACACGTTGGCGATCGCCATTTAATCGTACGTCAGCCACGCCAGGTATGGTTAAAAATTGTGGCGCTAAATCAACCTCGACCAATTCTGTTAAAGCTTCAAGGGATAATGATTCGCTCGAAACCGTTAACGATACAACAGCTTCGGCGTCGTTATCTGCTTTAATAATTGATACCCGCTCGACTTCTTCAGGAAGCTCTCGCTGTACACGTGCAACAGACTCACGCGTTTCATTTGCTGCATCATCTAAATTGATACCCGGTCTAAATTCAACAACAATACGTGCGTTACCTTCCTCACTTTGCGCACGAATGGTTTTAACCCCACTGACTCGGGCAACAGCCCCTTCAAGCTTACCTGTGACCTCAGTATCTACGGTCTCAGGTGAGCCCCCCGGAAACGAAGCAGAGACAGTAATCCTAGGGGTATCAACATCTGGTAATTCCCTGACTTCGACACCTGCAATTGCAGCTATACCGGCAATTATAATTAATAAATTAAGGACAACAATTAAAACAGGCCGACGTATTGCCATTGAAGGCAAATCTTGCATCATAGGTTGCTGTTTCATAGCTACTCCTGAGTGTGTGCAAGTGGCGATTGAAAGCTAAGCGCTTGTTGTGCTCGTAAACGCTGCACACCTTCAACAACTAAAATATCGTCTTTCCCTAGTGACCCTGATACTAATAAGCGCCCTGCAAGACGTTGTTCAATTTTAACATCTACCCGTGTTGCTTTATTATCAACGCTTGTCCATACATAGGGTCCTGTTGCGCCCCACAATAAAGCGGCTTCTGGTACAGCAGCAAAACGTTGCCCTAGGACCTCAATGTGAACACGAAAGCTCATCCCAGGTAAAAACTCATTACTTAAATTATCTAGTTTTACTTTGACCCGTAGAGTACGTGTTTGCGGGTCAATTCGAGAATCTAAATACGCAATTTCAGCATCCATTGACTGGCTGCTTTGCCATGGTAAAACATGCACACTGCCCTTGTTTCTTAACATACTAATAGCAGATTCAGGTGCATTAAAATTAATATACAACGCGCGAGTATCATCAATAGTAGCGATTGCTGTTTGCGGTGTGATCCGATCACCTACCTCAATATCAGTAAGGCCCATAATGCCATCAAAAGGGGCACGTACTTGGCGGTCTTCAAACTCGGTTTCGGCTTGAGTAACAGTCACTTTAGCAAGTTCAGTTATTGTTTTAGCATCGTCTAAATCACTTTGAGGTACAGCTCCTTTTGCATGACTTTGCATTAATCGAGTTTGAATTCGTTGGCTATCGGCTAATTTTATTCTCGCTTCTTGCAACGCGGCTTTTTGTCTGCGTGAATCTAACTCGAGTAATACTTGTCCTGCTGTGACTTTATCGCCAGGCTTAAAATGAACCGAGGTCACTTTGTCACCGACGGCTGGATACAGGGTAACCGATCGGATTGCTTCAGCATTTCCGACTGCTTGTACTTGCTCTTTTGCTCGCTCCATAGTGACATGCTCAGCAATAACATTAGCGCTAAATGCTTGTGTACTAATACCAGAAAAAGTACAAAAGACAATAAATAAAAGAACTCGAAATATCAAAACATCACCTAATTAATTATTATTTCCATTTTGTACGAAGTGTAACAGCTCTATGGTCAATAAATAGGTTAGTACGATTAAATAGCAAAACGATGAGTTGAAATAAAAAGTTGGTTTATTTAGGTACAGGTTATAAATGGGTTTTATTTACAAAAGGAATAAATGAAAAAGTAAACAAGAGTGCTAACCGGGTAATAAAACCAGCATGTGAAAAGATGAGCATTAAAAAGGCCCACTTTAAGTGAGCCTTTTCGTTAAAGAATAACTAGGTTATTACCAACCTGTTTTTTCTTTAAGAGCTTTACCGATATCAGCAAGTGAACGTACAGTTTGTACGCCAGCAGCTTCTAATGCAGCAAATTTTTCATCAGCAGTACCTTTACCGCCAGCAATGATTGCGCCAGCGTGACCCATACGCTTACCTTCTGGTGCAGTAACACCAGCAATGTAAGAAACAACAGGCTTAGTTACGTTTGCTTTGATGTACTCTGCAGCTTCTTCTTCTGCAGTACCACCGATTTCACCAATCATTACGATTGCTTCAGTTTGTGGATCTTTTTCGAACATTTCTAAAACGTCGATAAAGTTAGTACCAGGGATTGGGTCGCCACCAATACCGACACACGTAGACTGACCAAAACCAGCATCAGTAGTTTGCTTAACCGCTTCGTACGTAAGAGTACCAGAACGAGAAACAATACCTACTTTACCAGGTTTGTGGATATGACCAGGCATGATACCAATCTTAGTTTCGCCCGGAGTGATAACACCTGGACAGTTAGGACCGATCATACGAACACCAGTGTTATCAAGCTTAACTTTAACGTCAACCATGTCTAGTGTAGGAATACCTTCAGTGATACAAACAATTAGTTCGATGCCAGCATCGATAGCTTCTAAGATTGCATCTTTACAGAAAGGTGCTGGTACATAGATTACTGAAGCTGTAGCGCCAGTTTCTTGTACTGCATCACGTACTGTGTTGAATACTGGAAGACCAAGGTGCGTTTGACCGCCTTTACCTGGGCTAACACCACCAACCATTTGTGTACCGTACTCAAGCGCTTGCTCTGAGTGGAAAGTACCTTGGCCACCAGTGAAACCTTGACAGATAACTTTTGTATCTTTATTGATTAATACAGACATTATTTGCCCTCCGCAGCAGCTACAACTTTCTCAGCAGCATCTGTTAGTGATTCAGCAGCGATGATGTTAAGGTCAGATTTAGCAAGTACTTCACGACCAAGCTCAGCGTTAGTACCTTCTAAACGTACAACAACAGGAACACTAACACCTACTTCTTTAACTGCACCAATGATACCTTCAGCGATCATGTCACAACGTACGATACCGCCAAAGATGTTAACTAAAACAGCTTTAACATTGTCGTCAGAAAGAATGATTTTGAATGCTTCAGAAACACGTTCTTTAGTCGCGCCGCCACCAACATCTAGGAAGTTAGCTGGCTTGCCGCCGTGTAGGTTTACGATGTCCATAGTACCCATCGCAAGGCCCGCACCGTTAACCATACAACCTACGTTACCGTCTAGCGCTACGTAGTTAAGCTCAAAGCTTGCTGCATGTGCTTCACGTGCATCTTCTTGAGATGGATCGTGGAACTCACGGATTTTTGGTTGACGGTAAAGTGCATTACCATCGATACCGATTTTACCATCAAGACAGTGAAGGTTACCTTCGTCTGTGATTACTAACGGGTTGATTTCTAAAAGTGCGAAATCGAAATCGTTGAACATGTTGCCAAGACCCATAAAGATCTTAACGAATTGCTTCATTTGTGTTGGGTTAAGACCCAATTTGAAACCTAGTTCACGTGCTTGGTAAGCTTGAGGACCTACTAATGGATCGATCTCAGCTTTGTGGATAAGCTCTGGTGTTTCTTCTGCAACAGTTTCAATTTCAACACCGCCTTCTGTAGACGCCATGAAAACAACTTTGCGAGAAGCACGGTCAACTACTGCACCTAGGTACAATTCGTTGGCGATATCAGTGCAGCTTTCTACTAAAATTTTAGCAACAGGCTGACCATTCTCGTCTGTTTGGTAAGTAACTAAGTTTTTACCTAACCAGTTTGCAGCAAACTCTTTTACTTCGTCGATAGTTTTAACTAGCTTTACACCGCCAGCTTTACCACGTCCACCTGCGTGAACCTGAGTTTTAACAACCCACATATCGCCGCCAATTTTTTCAGCAGCTGCTGCAGCTTCTTCAGGTGTATCGCAAGCGAAACCTTGAGAAACTGGTAAACCATATTCGGCAAAAAGTTGTTTTGCCTGATACTCATGCAAATTCATGATGCTTTATCCAATTTTTTATACTAAAAGAGCTGAATATTTATGCAAATAGACAGCTATCCCAAATTGCGCACTTAGTATAGATCCCAAGGCTTAACATGAAAACCCCAGTTAGACCAAAGGCGCAAAAAAAAAGCTGTGAATGTACATTCACAGCTTAGATTTTATACAACTAGATTAAACATCTAGCAATAAGCGAGTTGGATCTTCAAGTAACTCTTTAATTGTCACTAAGAAGCCAACAGATTCTTTACCATCAATTTGGCGGTGATCATAAGACAGCGCCAAATACATCATTGGAAGAATTTCAACTTTACCATTTACAGCCATAGGACGTTCTTGGATTTTGTGCATACCCAAAATTGAAGACTGCGGTAAGTTAATGATAGGTGTAGAAAGTAATGAACCAAATACACCACCATTAGTAATTGTGAAGTTACCACCAGTCATATCGTCAAGCGAAAGCTTACCGTCACGACCTTTAAGTGCTAATTCACGAATACCTTTTTCTATTTCAGCAACAGACAGCTTATCGCAATCTTTAAGTACTGGTGTTACTAGACCACGTGGCGTAGAAACAGCAATGCTGATATCAAAATAGTTATGGTATACGATATCGTCGCCATCAATTGAAGCATTTACTTCAGGGAAACGCTTAAGTGCTTCAGTTACCGCTTTCACATAAAAAGACATGAAACCTAAACGGATACCGTGGCGCTTTTCGAATACTTCTTGATACTGCTTACGAAGGTCCATAATTGGCTTCATATTAACTTCGTTAAACGTCGTTAACATTGCAGTCGAGTTTTTCGCTTCAAGAAGACGATTAGCAATCGTTTTGCGTAAACGTGTCATTGGTACACGTTTTTGAGTACGATCACCCATAGGTGCAGCTGGAGCAGCAGCTTCAGATTTCTTAGCTGATGGTGCAGGTGCTTTTAAGAATGTATCTACATCTTCTTTAGTGACACGGCCGTTTTTGCCAGTCCCTTTGATTTTAGACGCATCTAGGCCTTTTTCAGCAATTAAACGACGAACAGATGGTGTTAATACATCTGAGCTGTCGCTAGAATCTGCAGCAGGTGCAGATTCTTCTTTTGCTGCAGGCGCTGCTGGAGCACCACCGGCTTTAACTTTACCAATTACTTGCTCACCAAGTACTGTATCACCTTCATCATGGATGATCTCACCCATAACACCGTCTTCTTGAGCAACAACTTCAAGAACAACTTTGTCAGTTTCAATGTCAACTAAGTTTTGGTCGCGAGAAACCGCGTCACCTGGTTGAACGTGCCAAGTAGCTACTGTCGCGTCTGCGACTGATTCTGGAAGTACAGGTACTTTAATGTCCACTTCTTTACCTTCTGATGCTGGAGCTGATGGCGCCTCTTTTGGCGCGCTTTCTTGTTTGTCTGAAGCAGGTGCGTCGGCTTTAGCTTCTTCGCTTGGCGCTGCTGCATCAGCATCACCAATTAGACCGATAACTTGGTCACCAAGTACCGTAGCACCTTCTTCTTGTGAAATTTCAGTGATCACACCGTCGTTAGGTGCAACAACTTCTAAAACAACTTTATCTGTTTCAATATCTACTAAGTTTTGGTCACGGCTTACTTTGTCGCCAACACTTACATGCCATGTTGCAACGGAAGCATCAGCAACCGACTCAGGAAGAACAGGAACTTTAATTTCTGTGCTCATTGCTTATCCTTTATTTTCAATAGTAAGCGCATCTGCAACGAGCGCTTGTTGTTCTTTAGTATGCACTGACATGTAACCACATGCCGGTGATGCTGACGCTTTACGCCCTGCGTATTTAAGCTTAGCACCCTGAGGAATTGCTTCTACAAAGTGATGTTGAGAACAATACCAAGCACCTTGGTTTTGCGGCTCTTCTTGACACCAAACAAAATCTGTCACATGTTGGTAACGCGACATAATCGCATCCATTTCATCATGCGGGAACGGGTATAATTGTTCAACACGCACAATGGCAATGTTATCAATTTCTTGCTTGCGACGTTCTTGTAGTAATTCGTAATATACTTTACCACTACAAAATACAACACGTTCAACCTTAGCCGCATCAATATCATCGATTTCGTCAATCATAT
Organism: Pseudoalteromonas mucoides; assembly: GCF_049257175.1. Taxonomy (NCBI): domain Bacteria; kingdom Pseudomonadati; phylum Pseudomonadota; class Gammaproteobacteria; order Alteromonadales; family Pseudoalteromonadaceae; genus Pseudoalteromonas; species Pseudoalteromonas mucoides. The sequence continues at coordinate 33,982 of NZ_JBMMUC010000018.1, read as the reverse complement.
TGTGATAAACACCTTCAGCAAGGTCTTCCAAGCTTGATGTTGCTAATGGATGACGTAACAGAGATTTAGGTGTCATAACAATCAGAGGGCGACGCAGTGGTCTAACTGATTGGCGACGAAGCATAGCGTATACTTGTGCAGGTGTTGAAGGTACACATACTTGCATGTTGTGATCAGCACACAGCTGTAAAAAGCGCTCAAGACGTGCCGAGCTATGCTCCGGACCTTGACCTTCATAACCATGTGGAAGCAAGATTGTCAGACCACATAAACGGCCCCACTTTTGCTCACCAGAGCTTAAGAATTGGTCAAATACGACTTGTGCACCGTTGGCGAAATCACCAAACTGTGCTTCCCATAGTACTAATGACGTTGGCTCTGCTGTTGCATAACCATATTCAAACGCTACAACAGCTTCTTCTGACAACACAGAGTCGAAAACTTGGAATGTACCTTGGTCTTCACTTAAGTGTTGCAACGGTGTGTAAGTTGCACCATCACTTTGGCTATGAACAACAGCATGACGATGGAAGAAAGTCCCACGCCCTGAGTCTTGACCCGTTAAGCGTATATCAGTGCCTTCAGTTGCAATTGTTGCATAAGCAAGTGTTTCAGCCATCCCCCAATCTAATGCTTTTTCACCTGCGGCCATTAATTTACGATCGTCGTAAATCTTTTTAACACGTGATTGCGCTTTATATTGCTCTGGGTAGTTAGCTACTTTTTCGCCTAGTTCTTTTAGTTTTTCAACTGAAACACTGGCGTCGTAATCAACACTCCATTCATGACCTACATATTTAGCCCAATCAGATGAATGTGAAGTTTCAGGTTGAATCTCTTCAACAACACAATTGCCATCGTCTAAACCATTACGGTAGTCATCAGCAAGTGCTTTGATTTCACTTTCAGTAAACGAGCCTTCAGCCATTAGTTGATCGGCATAGATCAAACGTGGAACTGGGTGTTTTTTGATTTTTTGGTACATGATCGGTTGAGTCGCATTTGGCTCATCCGCTTCGTTATGGCCATGACGGCGATAACATACTAAGTCAATAACCACATCACGTTTAAATTTATTTCTAAAATCAAGGGCGATTTGCGTTACAAATGCAACCGCTTCAGGATCATCAGAATTTACGTGGAAGATTGGTGACTGAACCATTTTTGCGATGTCGGTACAGTAATCTGTAGAACGCACATCGTCTTGTTTGCTTGTTGTAAAACCAACTTGGTTATTTACAACAATACGAATACTACCACCACAACTAAACGCATTAGTTTGCGATAAGTTGAAAGTTTCTTGTACAACACCTTGACCAGCAACAGCCGAATCACCATGAATTGTGATCGGTAATGCTTTTGAGCCCGTAGAATCATTTAAACGGTCTAAACGAGCACGTACAGAACCCATAACAACAGGGTTTACGATTTCAAGGTGAGACGGGTTAAATGCAAGCGCCATGTGTACATTGCCACCAGAAGTCGCAAAGTCAGACGAATAACCCATGTGGTATTTAACATCACCAGAGCTTAGCGTCTCTTTGTGCTTACCAGCAAACTCATCAAATAACTCTGATGGGTTTTTACCAAGTACGTTAACAAGCACATTTAAGCGACCACGGTGAGCCATACCAATAACGGCTTCTTGTTGGCCACTTTCACCTGCACGGTGAATAAGCTCTTTAAGCATTGGAACTAGCGCATCACCACCTTCAAGTGAGAAACGTTTTGCACCCGGGAATTTAGCGCCTAAATACTTTTCAAGACCATCTGCTGCGGTAAGACCTTTAAGGATACGCAACTTTTCTTCTTTACTGAATGTTGGTCGTGATTGCACCGATTCTAAACGTTGTTGTAACCAACGTTTTTCTTCAGTTGATGTGATGTGCATATACTCAGCACCTACAGAACCACAATATGTAGTTTTGAGTGCCTGATATAAATCACCTAAAGGCATGGTATCGCGGCCTACGGCAAACGATCCCACGTTAAATTCACGGTCAAAATCAGCTTTAGATAAGTCATGGAATTCTAATTCTAAGTCTCGAACGCGTTCACGCTGCCATATACCTAATGGGTCTAGGTTGGCATTTTGGTGACCACGGAAACGGAAAGCATTTATAAGCTGGAGAACTTTAACCTGTTTAGGGTCACCGCTTCCACCTTCTGCTACCACTACTTCTCTATGCTTGTTTTTAGCAAGCGCCGCAAACTGTGAACGAACTTCTGAATGCTTTACGTCAACATCCACACCATCAACTTTTGGTAATTGTTCGAACACTTCTCGCCATTCTTCTGGCACAGAAGTCGCATCGTCTAAATACGCTTCATAAAGCTCTTCTACATAAGCAACGTTACCGCCGTTTAAATGTGAAGATTCTAGCCATGCCTTCATCACACCTTCGTGCATTTATAAGCCCTTTTCTTTAGCGCAGAAATTAATTGTTATATAACAAGATGGCTAATCTGAATTAGCCATCTTACATTTACACAATACTATTAAACCGAACGGTTTAGTAACATTGATTTGATTTGTCCAATTGCTTTGGTCGGGTTAAGACCTTTAGGACAAACGCTAACACAGTTCATGATACTGTGACAACGGAACACGCTGAACGCATCGTCTAAATCAGCTAAACGTTCTTCAGTTGCAGTATCTCGGCTATCAGCCAAGAAACGATAAGCATGAAGAAGGCCTGCTGGACCTATGAACTTGTCTGGATTCCACCAGAACGAAGGACACGATGTTGAACAACATGCACACAAAATACACTCGTAAAGACCATCTAACTTATCACGTTCTTCAATAGTTTGAAGACGCTCACCCGCCGCTGGCGTGTCATTTATTAAATACGGTTTTACTTTTTCGTATTGAGTGTAGAACTGACTCATGTCAATAACAAGGTCACGTACCACAGGTAAACCTGGAAGCGGACGAATTACAATTTTACCTTTGCCATTTTTTTGTAGCGTAGATAAAGGAGTAATACATGCTAAACCATTTTTACCATTCATGTTGACGCCATCAGAGCCACACACACCTTCACGGCATGAACGACGGAAAGAAAGTGTTGGATCTTGCTCTTTTAATAATAAAAGTGCGTCCAATACCATCATGTCGTGGCCTTCTTCCGTTTGCAAAGTATATTCTTGCATACGTGGGGCATTATCAACATCTGGATTGTAACGATAAACAGAAAATTGTACTTGTGCCATCGTCTCGCTCCTAGTATGTACGTGCTTTAGGTGGAAATGCTTCGCGCAGTTTTGGCGCATAGTTTACATCACGCTTACTCATTTCATCCGTATTAGGGTTGAAGATTGAGTGACATAACCAATTCGTGTCATCACGATCTGGGAAGTCAAAGCGAGAGTGTGCACCACGGCTTTCTGTACGGAAGTTTGCAGCTACTGCAGTTGAGTAAGCTGTTTCCATAAGGTTATCTAGCTCTAGACATTCGATACGTGCAGTATTGAAATCTGATGATTTATCATCAAGACGCGCATGCTGTAAGCGTTCACGAATTTCTTTAAGCTCTTGTAGACCTGACGCCATAGAGTCACCTTCACGGAATACCGAGAAGTTAAGCTGCATACATTGTTGTAGGTCTTTCTTAATTTGTACTGGGTCTTCACCTTGACCTGGCGTTGAGTTTTCCCAACGATTGAAGCGAGCAAGTGACGCTTCTAGGTCAGAATCAGAAGCATTCTTAGATACTTCTACATCATTTAGGTAAGTACCAAGGAAGTTACCAGCAGCACGGCCAAATACCACTAAATCAAGTAGTGAGTTACCACCTAAGCGGTTTGCACCGTGTACAGATACACACGCAATCTCACCAACTGCAAATAAGCCTTCAACTACTGTTTCGTTACCATTAGCATCGATTTGTAGTGCTTGACCATTTACGTTAGTTGGCACGCCACCCATCATATAGTGACAAGTAGGAATTACTGGAATTGGCTCTTTAGCTGGGTCAACGTGTGCGAATGTTTTAGCAAGGTCACACACGCCTGGAAGACGTAGGTTAAGCGTTTCTTCACCAAGGTGATCAAGCTTAAGTTTAATATGAGGACCCCAAGGACCATCACAACCACGACCTTCACGAATCTCTGTCATCATTGAACGGGCAACAACATCACGTGACGCTAAATCTTTGGCATTAGGTGCATAACGCTCCATGAAACGTTCGCCATCTTTATTTAAAAGATAACCACCTTCACCACGACAACCTTCTGTTACAAGTGTACCAGCACCAGCAATACCCGTTGGGTGGAACTGCCACATTTCCATGTCTTGCATAGAAATACCGGCACGAGTTGCCATACCAACACCGTCACCGGTGTTAATGTGTGCATTAGTGGTTGATGCGAAGATACGACCTGCACCACCTGTAGCTAATACAACCGCTTTAGACTTGAAGTAAACAACTTCGCCTGTCTCAATTTCGATTGCAGTACAACCAACAACATTACCTTCGTCATTTTTAACTAAATCTAGCGCATACCACTCAGAGAATACGTTAGTTTTGTTTTTAACATTTTGTTGGTAAAGAAGGTGTAATAATGCGTGACCAGTACGGTCAGCTGCTGCTGCAGTACGTGCAGCTTGTTCACCACCGAAGTTTTTCGATTGACCACCGAAAGGACGTTGGTAAACACGGCCATTTTCAAAACGAGAAAATGGTAGACCCATATTTTCAAGTTCAGTAATAGCTTCAGGGCCTGTATTACACATATATTCGATAGCGTCTTGGTCACCGATAAAATCGGAACCTTTAACAGTATCGTACATGTGCCATTCCCAGTTATCTTCGTGTGAGTTACCCAGAGCAACTGTGATACCACCTTGTGCAGACACAGTGTGAGAACGCGTTGGGAAAACTTTAGAGATAAGTGCACAGGTTTTGCCTGATTCAGTGATTGCAAGTGCAGCGCGCATACCCGCACCACCTGCGCCAATCACGACGGCATCAAATTCACGAACAGAATATTTCACTTAAACACCCCATAAAACGATTAGACCAATAGCTACGTATGCTGCTGCCATAAGGTTTAAAACAAACCCTAAAACTGCACGCAACTTTGCGCATTTAACATAGTCTGTTAGTACTTGCCAAAGGCCAATACGGGTGTGAACCATAATGCAAACCAGAGTTATGAGAGTAAACCCTTTCATTGCTAGGTTTGAAAACAGGCTTTGCCATGCTTCGTAAGTGACTTCAGGCGTCGCTAAAAAATAGCCAATAATAAAAATCGCATACGCGGTAATTACTAGTGCCGTGGTACGTAATGAGACAAAATCTTGTACACCATCACGTTTAAGAGTTGCTTGATTTAAAACCATATCCAAACTCCTGCTAGTACAGAAGCAACAACGCCAAGTGCCATAGCAATTTTAGCGCTGAAGTTACCTGATTCAAGTTCTTCCCAATGTCCCATATCCATAATGATATGACGAATACCGCCAATAAGGTGGTATGCCAATACAGAAATGGTGCCCCAAGCTATAAATTTGGCAATGAATCCGCTAAACAGACCCTTGACGAATTCAAAACCTTCAGCAGAAGAAAGAGACTCAGACCAAGCCCAAATGACAAACGTTAAAGCAAAAAATAATGCAACACCGGTGACGCGGTGAAAAATTGATGCTTTAGCCGTTGCCGGCATAGATATAGTTGTTAGATCTAGATTTACAGGTCTTTGCTTTTTCACAGTTACTTGCCCATCTTGCCCACATAGGGGCTCATCTACTTGTTTTTCTAAAACCCACTAAAAAATAATTTTTTTAATGGAACTATCTAAGTAAACCCTTTTAATACGAGTAAAGTTCACATTTATGCAAAAGTTACATGTAAAAATAACATTTACCTACAGACAATACGGTATAAAACCTTTGGTAGTATATATAGCCAAAGGTCTTTTTACAATTCTTGTTTAGTTAGAGACGTTTGCGAATTAGCCAATGGTATAATATTTAATCCTCGCAGAATATTTATTATACATTTGTGCATAATGTTTATAAAAATTGACTTTAACCCCCTCTTTCACGTTAAAATGAAAAGAATGTGCTTAAACAGATTCAGAACATAACAATCAGAGTTGTTATCTTAATAGGAGATAAATAGATGGCGGATAAAAAAGCCACAGTCCATATTGATGGTCTAGATCCAATCGAACTTCCGATTTACCAAGGTACTGCAGGTCAAGATGTCATTGACGTACGTACCCTAGGTTCACATGGCCACTTCACTTATGACCCAGGTTTCATGTCGACCGGTTCTTGCGAATCTTCAATCACATACATTGACGGTGGCAAAGGTATCTTGCTTCACCGTGGTTACCCGATTGAACAGTTAGCTGAAGGTTCAGATTACATTGAGCTATGTTACTTACTATTAAACGGTGAGTTACCAACTAAAGACCAATACACTGAATTTGCAAAACAAATTACTCACAGCACCATGCTAGATGAGAAAATTGCTAACTTTTTCCAAGGTTTCCGTTTTGATGCTCACCCAATGGCGATGCTTTGTGGTGTTGTTGGTGCTTTATCTTCTTTTTACCATGAAGATCTTGATATTACAGATGCAAATCAACGTAAAACAAGCGCAATCAAGTTAGTTGCAAAACTACCTACTATTGCAGCTATGGCTTACAAAACGAACATTGGTCAACCATTCGTTTACCCACGTAACGACTTAAGCTATGCAGAAAACTTCTTACATATGATGTTCTCTGTACCAGCTGAAGAATACAAAGTTAACCCAGTAACAGCAAAAGCAATGGATAAAATCTTCATGCTTCACGCTGACCACGAACAAAATGCTTCAACATCAACTGTTCGTCTTGCTGGTTCTTCAGGTGCTAACCCGTATGCATGTATCGCTGCAGGTATTGCATCTCTTTGGGGCCCTGCTCACGGCGGCGCTAACGAAGCATGCTTAAACATGTTAGAAGAAATTGGCTCTGTTGATCGTATCGACGAATATGTAGCTAAAGCAAAAGATAAAGCAGACCCGTTCCGCTTAATGGGCTTTGGTCACCGTGTTTACAAAAACTTCGATCCACGTGCAACAGTAATGCGTCAAACATGTCACGAAGTATTAGAAGAGCTTAATATTCAAGATCCACTGCTTGATATTGCTATGAAGCTTGAGCAAATTGCACTTGAAGACCCATACTTTGTTGAGAAGAAACTTTACCCTAACGTAGATTTCTACTCAGGTATCATCTTAAAAGCAATCGGTATCCCTACTAGCATGTTCACTGTAATTTTTGCAATGGCACGTACTGTAGGTTGGATCACACACTGGGATGAGATGCTTTCTCAACCTGGTCATAAGATCAGCCGTCCACGTCAGCTTTATACTGGTCACACACATCGTGATTACGTATCTACAGACAAGCGTTAATTTTTATTAATGCTAAAAAGGCCGCTTTTGCGGCCTTTTTTGTGTTTAATAGTTGAGAATTATATTAAAGCTATTACAATCCCTGCTACTTTTTATTGTTTGGCTTTTGTATGTTTGCTGTTGAAAAAATTCGTGCTGATTTTCCCATTTTAACTCAACAGGTAAACAATCAACCCTTAGTTTATTTAGACTCTGCTGCAACGTCACAAAAGCCCCAGTCAGTAATTACCGCGACAGAACAGTTTTACTCACAGCAAAATGCGAATGTTCATAGAGGTCGCCATTCACTGAGTGAACAAGCAACCATAGCCTACGAACAAACGCGTGATAAAGTTGCTCAATATTTCAATGTGCAAAGCCGCGAAATTGTTTGGACTAAAGGCGCCACAGAAGCACTTAATCTCATTGCCAATGGCTTAATTGAGCAACTTGATAAAAATTCAAGTATCGTAATTACCCCGTTTGAACATCATGCAAACATAGTCCCATGGCAACAATTAGCACTTAAAACCGGTGCAAAATTACACGTATTACCGCTTGAAGCAGATGCAACATTGAATATTGCAGCCTGTGTTGAATTTTTAAAAAAAGTAAAGCCAAGTGTACTTACAGTCACTCATGCATCAAATGCTCTGGGAAATATAACAAACCTAAGCCCGTTACTCAGTGCTGTGAAAGAATTTAACACCATCACTGTTGTTGATGGTGCTCAAGGTGCCATGCACCTACAGCCTGATTTAAATAAGCTCGACTGTGACTTTTATGTATTTTCTGCACACAAAATGCTAGGCCCAACCGGCGTTGGTGGCTTGTATGGTAAATATGAACGTTTAAATGCCTTACAACCCTATCAAACTGGTGGGGAAATGATAGAAACTGTCAGTTTGTTACAAAGCACATTTCGCAATGCACCTGCTAAATTTGAAGCCGGTACACCTAATATTGCAGGTGTAATCGGTTTTTCTGCCGCACTAGATTACCTCGCAGCGCTTGATAAGAATGCAGCCTACGACTATGAACAACTGCTATTTAACTATGCGGTTAGTAAATTAAATGATATCAATGGCATCACAATTTACAGTAATTTAGAACATAATATTGGCACCATTTGTTTTAATTACAAAGACGAACACCCATTTGATATTGCGACCTTACTTGATGGATTTGGTGTTGCCGTTCGCAGCGGTCATCATTGTACCCAACCTTTAATGGCACATTTAGGAATTAATGGCAGTGTACGAGCAAGCTTTTGCTTTTATAATACTCACCAAGATATTGATATTTTCATCAACGCACTGCACGAATGCATCGCTTTATTAGATTAAAAGTAGATAAGCAATGAATAAAACGTTTAAAGAACTCGCTCATACACTAAATAATTCCCCCGCATGGCAACAAAAATACCGTGAGATCATGCTACTTGGTAAACAATTACCGACAATGCCTGACGTTTTAAAAACATCAGATGCACTTGTACCCGGTTGTGAGAGTAAAGTTTGGCTATATTTAGAGTTTGATCTGCAAGAAAACTGTTTAGTTATTATTGGGGATTCAGATACACGTATTGTAAAAGGACTGCTTGCGCTCATATTATCTTTATATAATGGCTTAACACCGAGTCAAGTGTTAGCCATTAATGCATTTGAAGAGTTTGAAAAGCTTGGTTTAATAAGCCACTTAAGCCCTTCACGAGGTAATGGTATTAAAGCCATTGTCGAACGTATTCAAGCAATGGCTGAACAAAAGTCGCTTTAAGCTTTAGCTAATCGCTGCTTTTTATCTAGATATTTACGAACCGCTTTGGCTGCTACAAAAAAGCCAAAGCTTCCTGTGATCATAGTCACTGAACCAAAACCGTTATTACAATCCATATTCATCGAACCATCTGCGTTTTGTTTTGCGTGGCACACACTGCCATCTGAACCTGGGTAAACTAATTGCTCTGTAGAATAAACACAATCAATATTAAATTTACGCTTGGGGTTGCTACTAAAATTGTACTGTTTGCGTAAAATATAACGAACCTTAGCAAGCAGCGGATCTTGGGTTGATTTTGCTACATCACCAAATGTTATTTGACTTGGATCCGTTTGCCCGCCTGCACCACCGGTAGTAATTATAGGCAGTTTATTACGCTTACAATGAGCAATAAGTGCCGCTTTTTCTTTGACTGCATCAATACAATCAATTACATAATCAAAACCTTGGATATGCTCGCGAATATTATCCACTGTAATAAAATCATCAATGACTTCAATTTCACATTCAGGATTAATAAGCTGACAGCGTGCTTTCATTGCATCAACTTTAGCCTCACCAACAGTGCCTGTTAGCGCATGAATTTGGCGATTTACATTAGTTGCACATATATCATCAAGGTCTATCAGCGTTAGTTTACCAACACCTGTTCGTGCTAATGCTTCTGCAGTCCAACTGCCGACACCACCGATACCAATAACACAAAAGTGCGCATTTTGAAGCCATGCGAATTGTTGATGTCCATATAAGCGTTTTATTCCACCAAAACGAATATCTGTTACAGAGTCTGTCATTTACCAATCCAAGTTCCATGGCTGTTGCCATGTGTGAAAGTTATCATGTTTAATTAATTGCCCATAAAGGGCGTCGCTATTTGGTTCGCAAATAAACTTAAATCGCTCATTTTGCCAGGTAAAGCACAGTGCATAAGCATGCAAATAGGTACGCTGGCATTCAGTGCCACCATACAATGCATCACCTAAAATCGGCGCGGCAATGCTTTTTAGTGCAACGCGCAATTGATGTGTTTTACCTGAGTACGGTTTTAAAATATACCCGCGTAAATTAGCAGCTACACTGAATGAATAAAACCGTGTGATCGCTGGGTTAGTATGGGTTTTCAAAAGCTTAAAACTACTGCGTCGAGATTTAGCCATATCCCCTTTTATCCAGCCTTGCTTTTTCTTTGGCTTCACATCTGACAAAGCCAAATAAAACTTATCAACCTCATGCGCGGTAAAAAGTCGAGTAAACTGAGCAGCAGCTTGACTGCTTCGCGCTAATATAATTAACCCTGAGGTAACTTTATCTAATCGATGGACGGCAAATAATTTTTCACCCAGTTGCTGCTCAGCTAAAACCACAAAGCCAGGCCCTTCTTCACTATGGAAGTTGAGCCCTGCCGGTTTTTCAATAATATAAAAGTCATTATGTTCAGTAATGACTGTTAAAGGTAACGGCTTATTCACGCAAAGAATTACTTTTTAAATAATGCACTACGCGAGCTAAATCTTCAGGGGTATCGATACCTGCATGAGGTGTAACGTGTGCTTGCTCAATTTTAATCTGATGACCATGATAAAGTACACGTAACTGTTCTAAAGACTCTAATTGTTCCAGTGGTGAAGGACTAAGTTCAATGTACTGTTTAATAAACCCTGCGCGATAAGCATATATACCGACATGACGTTGGTAGTTTGCTTTATTTACAAGATCATTTTTAGCTGAATTCATCATGTTAGCGCGATCAAAAGGAATACTCGCACGGGAAAAATAAAGCGCATTTTTATGAACATCACTCACAACTTTTACAGCATTTGGGTTAAATACTTCTTCAATGTCTTCAATTGCAACACTCAATGTAGCCATTGGTGCAGCCGAATTAGCTAACAATGCAGCAACTTGACTAACATTTTCGCCTGCAAGTAATGGCTCATCACCCTGTACATTCACTACGATGGTGTCATCGCTGAGGTTAAGTAAATCCATTACTTCTGCTAAGCGCTCTGTTCCAGACTGATGATCTTCACGTGTCATTAATACATCACTAGTGAACGAATTGACCGCCTCGAAAACCTTTTGATGATCGGTTGCAATAACAACCTTACTTGCGCCGGACGCAAGTGCCTTTTCATACACGTGCTGGATCATCGGCTTACCACAAATATCCGCAAGGGGCTTGCCTGGTAATCGGGTCGATGCGTAACGCGCAGGAATGACAACTACGAATTCCACTTTTCTACCTCTTCTTGGCTTAGCTCTCTCGCTTCGTTTTCAAGCAATACAGGAATGTCATCAACAACTGGGTAAGCTAACTTTGCTGCCGTGCTGATTAATTCATTATTTTCTTTGTCTAGGCATAATTTACCCTTACACACTGGGCAAGCGATAATTTCAAGTAATTTTGTATCAAAGGCCATCGAGGATCCCTTTTTCTTTGAGTAATAGATTGAGTTTATTAATTACCGCGCTTGATGGCTTTGCATCAACGGGTAAAAAGTACCAATTTGGTTTAGCAAAAACGCGGCATTTTACCGCATCCTTCTCTGTCATAATGACAACTTCATCGCTATATTTTTCAAAATCAGCTGCTGTATAAGCATAATGATCACGATAATGAGCCGTAGAAAGTAACTTAACACCCGAGCGTTGCAGTGTATTTTCAAATCGCGTTGGGTTTCCAATTGCACTTATTGCATGGCCGCTATGTAGTTTACTTTGCACCTTTTCACCCGTGGCCACATTTAATAACGCCGATGCTTGTAATTGATAATTAAAGTTATCAGCACCTCCGTTTTCTATGACTAAATCAACCGTTTTTAAACGTTTTTTAGTTTCTCGCAGTGGGCCTGCTGGCATCAAAAAACCATTGCCAAAGCGGCGCTCGCTATCCACTATGCAACACTCTATATCGCGACCCATTTTATAATGCTGCATGCCGTCATCGGAGATAATGACATCTAAATCGTATTTTGCATTTAACAGCTTTATATTGGCTTTTCGATCAGGGCCCACAACAACAGGACAGCCTAATCGGCGCTGAATAAGTACAGGCTCATCCCCAGCTTGCGCTGTTGTACTTGAACTATCAACAATTAAAGGGTAAATCTGTGAAGAACCACCGTAACCGCGACTAATAACGGCAACGTTTAAATCGTTCTGTTGTAAATATTGAGCAAGCCAAATAACAAACGGTGTTTTACCATTACCACCCACACTAATATTACCCACGACAATGACTGGTACTTCGCCTTTGAATTGCTCCAATAGACCAATTTTGTAGCATAAGCTACGCAGAGTTGAAATCAACCAAAAAAGTCCGCTCAATGGCAACAGTAATAAAGTTAAAAAGCTAAAGCTTTTATACCAGCTTTGTTCTATTTTATTCACCATTGCTCACCAAACTGCATTTTGCATAGAGCAGCATAAGTGCCGTCATTTTCAAGTAGTGCCTGATGATCGCCACTTTCAATAACTTGACCGTTATCAATTACGTAAATACGGTCACTTTTTTCGATTGTTGAAAGGCGGTGTGCAATAACAATGGATGTTTTATCTTTCATTAATTGATCGAGCGCTTGTTGTATCAGCTTTTCAGATTCAGTATCAAGGGCTGATGTAGCTTCATCTAAAATCAAAATAGGTGCATCTTTCAAGATTGCACGAGCAATAGCGATACGTTGGCGTTGCCCACCTGAAAGCATCACCCCATTTTCACCCACCATGGTATTTAAACCATCAGGTAAATCTTTTACAAATTCCCAAACGTGGGCTTGTTTGGCAACGGCTAACAGCTCATCGTCAGTTAATGTACGTGTAATGCCATAGCTAATGTTATTAGCGATAGTATCGTTGAATAACACCACCTGTTGCGACACTAGCGCAAACTGTCGTCGTAAATCTGTCAGTTTATAATCGCTCAGCGCAATGCCGTCTAATAATATTTCGCTAGGTGCTTGTAAGTCATAATAACGCGGTAGTAAATTGGAGATAGTTGACTTACCTGAGCCTGAACGTCCCACTAAAGCAATACTTTCTCCTGCTTTAATAGTCAGTGATAAATCGCGAAGTACTGGCTCTTCTTTTGTTGGGTAATTAAAGGTCACATTTTTAACTTCGATTAGCCCTTTCACTTTATCAACGTTTACTGTGCCGGTATCTTTTTCTACGTCTTCATCCAGTACTAAAAAAATACTTTGTGCTGCAGAAATACCACGCTGTAAATCGCTGTTCACGTTAGCGAGTTGCTTTAGTGGGCGTAACAACATCATCATCGATGAAATAAGCACAACAAAATCACCAGAGCTGATAGTGTCGATCATCGATGGCATCGATACAACAAATAAAATAACCGCCATCGCACTGGCCGCTAATATTTGAATCACTGAGACACTCAGCGCTTTAGTCGCATCCATTTTAATGCGTTGCTGGCGATTGTGATTATTGATAGTAGCAAACTGATCAATTTCTTGTTTTTGGCCACCAAAGCCATGTATTACTTTATGACCACTGAGCATTTGTTCAGAGCTACGGGTCACTTGCCCCATCGCTGATTGTATATTTTTAGATATATGACGAAATCGTTTTGACACCACGCTGACAATAACCGCCACTAATGGAATGATGATCAAAAATATTAACGACAGCTTCCAACTGGTGTAGAACATCACTGTAAGTAAAAACACCACAAATGCGCCTTCACGCACCACGATTAACATAGCTTTTGTAATCGCTTGTTGTACTTGCTCAGTATCAAAAGTGATTTTAGATATTAAATCGCCAGTAGAATTTTTGTCATGAAAAGAGACAGGTAAATGTAGGATATGCTCAAATAATTGTTGTCGCAATGAACGCACCACTTGCGAGCCTACATAACTCAAGCAATATGATGACATGTAATTGAAAAACCCACGACCAAACACAAGTGCAACCACAACAAATGGTGCATATTTTAGTACGTCACTATTACGCTCATTTAAGCCCTGATCAATAAAGGGTTTCATTAGTTGAATAAATAAAGCATCCATGGCTGAATAGCCAATCATGCCCACTACAGCTAAAATTGCGATACTCTTATAATCACCCACGTAGGTTAATAAGCGCTTGTAGATTTGCGATGTAGTTTGATCCATAACACTCTCTAATTCATAGTCTGTGACTATTGTAGCCTTCAGCAACATAAAACTAAACTCAATCTTTTAGAAACCAATAACTTTGTGCACGTGCGTATTCAATTTTATATTCATTTTGATAAAATTTGATACTTATTTGACCATGTTCAGCCGTTGAATATTGTTGTACATGTTTTTTTAGATAGCGTTTTACAACCTCTTCATGGGGTAAACCCCACTGCCCTTTATAGGATGTTGAATGCAATACAACATCTGGGCTTACGGCAGCAATAAATTCGTCGCTTGATGATGTTTTACTTCCGTGATGAGGGCTTAACAGTATGGTGCTTTTTAACTGTTCGTTTTGCTTGATTAATTCATGCTCCCGTTGCATCGTAATATCTCCAGGTAACAACACACTGAATGCACCATCTGAAATATGGATCACGCATGAGTTATCATTATTCGAAGTAAAGCTCCCTAAGTTTTTGCTCACTGTAAAAACTAAACCTTGGAACATAAACTGTTTAGCTAAACACACTTGCTCAGGCCCGTTTGGTTGTAATAAATTAAATGTTGCTAAATACCCCTGTGCTAACCATGGTCTTAGCCCCCCAGCATGATCTTTGTCCATATGACTTACCACAGAATGCTCAACTGTAATGGCGTTGTTTTGAATGTGGGGTAATAAAGTAGAATTAACACGCGTATATTGATTAAAATAGATAGGCCCTAAATCATATACAAAGCCTTTGTTATTTTTACTTATCAATACCATAGTGCCGTGACCCACATCAAACACATTAAGTTGCCAATCAGGCTTAGTTTGCAAAAGGGTATCAACTAGCGCTATACACACGGGGATCAACGCTAGTAGCCTTTTTGTGGGCAACATGTAGAACATAATTCCAGTAAGGTAAAGTGCCTGCACTAACACCAAACTCAATGAATGCGAGCCGAGCCAGCGGTAATCACTTGGTATATACAAAAGAGCATTGAAACACAGAGTTAGGAGTGGGTCTAACGTTTGAATAACCGGCTCAATGCTGATGAAAATACTGAGCGAGCTAAGCATCACTAAGCTCGGCATGATAACAAAACTCAATAAAGGGATTGCAATCAAGTTAACGACTAAACCGATTAAGCTAACTCCATTAAAAAAATATAAAGATAATGGCAGCAAACCTATAAATAGCGCACATTGTATAACAGTTAAGTTTTTTAATAACGCGATAAACCCACCACGAAAACTCGACAATCTATTTAAAATTAAAAAAATAATCGCAACGGCACAAAATGAAAAATATAGCCCAGGATTTAGCAAGCTAAATGGATCAATTGCTAAGGTAAGTACCAATGCATATAATAGACTCTGCCACTTTAAAGCTTGCTTAGAATAAAAATAGACGAGCAAATAACAGCCCAGCATAATTAACGCACGCGTAGCGGAAACTAGAAAGTCACTTAAGTACACATAACAAAACGCTAAACTGAACCCACCGACACTATAAATCAGCGAAAGATTTACGGTTTGATTTATTACCCTTATAAATAGGCGAACTATGTGTTTAGTAATAAAATAGCCAATGCCAAACATTAGACTGATATGTAAACCTGAAATAGCTAAAAGATGACTTAAGCCAAACTGTTGCAAGGTTTGCTTTTGATCATACGACATTAAGCCCCTATCACCTGTCAGAAGAGCATAATAAAGCCAGTTCATTTGAGTGTTTTGATATGTGCTGTTAATAAAATCACGGTATGCTGTAATACTACTGAGTTTGTAAGACTTTATTATTTGTAGAGACGCAGATGTTTGTTTTGCTTTAAAAAACAACCGCTGACTAAACGCGTAACGCTCTCTATCAAAGCCATTAAAATTTTTTTGACTGCGAAACTTAGTTAATTTAAGCCGAGTCGTTACCCTGTCACCTATACTGATGTTTGTATCAGCTTTTAGACTCACTAAAGCATGCGGTGCTTTAAAACTAAGTATACTTTGTGGATTATGAAGTTTGGCTTTTAAATAATAGTTATCACGCTTAGAAATAATCTCAACAACGTCAAATGTCACAAGCTTTGATTGATTTTCATCCGTATCGGGATATGAAATAGTATAAAAACATAAAAAATGTACCCAAACACAAAGAATACCGCAAATAAAACCTAACAATACAGACAAAAACGGCTTAAAATAAACGCTTCCTATCACAAGAGATAATGTGAAAAGAGTAAACACAAGGGTCTGATAATAAAAAACGGTTGTAACACAACCTATAACAAACCCAATGCTTAACCACACTGATGTAAATGGTTGCTTTAAATGGCTAAGAAAACGATCCAACGGTTTTTACCCGATCACAATACGATTAAACAGCATAAATTTTTACAAATTTTTGGCCGTTTACTCCACGATGCCAATTTGTGGCATCTTAATCGACGCTCCGCGCGAGGTGCATTTTCTGTCGGTTTATTTTTTGCTTTCATCCCTGTTCCTTTTCAAATGGTATTAGCTGCAGCCCTTGCTATTCCATTACGTGTTAATCTACCTATATCAGTTGCCGTTGTGTGGATCACTAACCCATTGACAATGCCGCCTATTTTTTATTGTTCATACTTAGTTGGCACCATCGCTCTAGGGCAGCCAGAGCAACACTTTGCTTTTGAGCCAAGTTGGCAATGGTTCATCGAAAGTCTAACCACAATAGGCCCTGCGTTTTTAGTGGGCTCTTTAATATGTGCTACAGCCGCTTCGTTAATTGGCTATTTTGGTATCGATTTACTTTGGCGTCGCTCAGTACGCAAGGCGTGGTTAAATCGCCACAAAAAAGACTAATTTAGTAACTATAGTCAAACTCCCCGTTTGTACCAAATATAGAACAAGATCAAAAAAGCCAGCTAATTTAGCTGGCTTTTTAGTAGGCTCTTGATGTAAGAGTTTTAATACATTTAACGTACTTTAGCGTCTATCTCGACTAAATCAGTTAAATGACATACTTCTCCACCATGAGTTTTAATACCATGTTCACCAAAGTAATCACGTTGCGCTTGAACTAAATGACCATTACTAGGTGTCGTAAGCGTTGCAAAATAAGTCTGTGTAGAACTTAACACTGGAAATGCTAAGCCTGTCATCATTGCTTGACCTGTGATCTTACGTAATGAAGTAGCTTCTTTTCCTAGTGTGTCAATAAACTCAACACCTTGTGCGATATTATCTAAGTAATCGGCACGAATAATACAGCCAGCACGCCATGTTTGTAGCGTTTTCGATAAGTCGACTTTCCACTGATGCGCCCTTGACGCTCCCTTGATTAAAGCAAGACCTTGGCGATAAGCAAGTAAACTAGCCAGTAAAAATGCTTCTTTAAGCTCTTCTAAATCAAGTTCAACCTCAGTAGTAGATTTAGCCGCATAAGTCATTTCTTTTGCCGCATGGGTATCACATGTGTTTGTTAAATGACGCGCTTGTACAGCAGCAACTAACGATGGAACTGCAATGCCTAATTCTAAAGCGTTTTGTGCAGTCCAAAGACCTGTGCCTTTAGCACCCACTTTATTATCAATTAAATCTACTAATGATTCATCTTTATCAGTTTCTAAAGATAGGATATGGCTAGAGATAGATAATAAATAGCTGTTTAAGTCGCCTTCTGCCCATTGCTCAAAAATAGCTGCTACTTCTTTTGGTGAACGGTTCGTTCCTAAACGAAGCAACTGATACATTTCAGCAATAAGTTGCATTAACGCATATTCAATACCATTATGAACCATCTTCACAAAGTGGCCGCTTGCTGATTGACCTACTCGAGCAAAACATGACTCACCTTTGTAACTGGCAGCCACTTTTTCAAACCATGGCTCGACACGTTCCCAACCGCCCTCGGAACCACTGGCCATCATAGCAGGCCCGTGACGCGCACCTTCGGCACCGCCAGAAATTCCCATAGTGGCAAACTCAAATTTATTTTGATATTTTAACTTGCGAGTTATGCCATCTTTGTAGTTACTGTTACCACAATCAACAATAATATCGTTACAATCAACACCAGCTTCTACTAGTTCAGTACACACTTTATCAACCAATTCACCTGCAGGTACTAACAGTAAAATTGAACGAGGTGCTGTTAACCTTTTAACCATGTCATTTAAATCAGACACAATATGCAGACGATCCGCCATGCCTTGAGATTTAGCACAACTTAATAACTCTTCGCCCGCATCGGGGTTTTTATCATAAGCTACGAGTGTCAGCCCTTTTTCTATCAGGTTTAGAGCCAGATTTTTACCCATAACGCCTAACCCTACTAATGCAACTTGCATTTAGTGTCCTCCTCGGTAACAACTATTGGTTAGTAAATGAAAATAATACCGCGCGCATTATACCCAAGCCGCTCAAAAATGCGAGCCTGAGTTAAAGTAACCGCTCTAAATACACGCCTAGGTATTATATCAAACAACGCGCATCACAGGGATTATTTAACATCAATTAGAACATTGACTGACGCTGACACCGGTGTCATAATGTCGTAATATTAATTTTGTATAAATATTGGCAGCAATTAAATAACACTTTGTTTATATAACGTGTTCACACTGCCTTAAAACTCCATATTTGTGTATAAATACAAATATTTAAAAACGAATATAACCGTCAACCTGCTTACCTTGTAAGCCTACAGGAGAATTTGATGCTTAGACGCACAAAAATAGTCGCTACCCTTGGACCTGCAACCGATCGTGATAACAACCTAGAAAAAATAATCCGTGCTGGTGCAAACGTGGTGCGTTTGAACTTCTCACATGGCGTAGCTCAAGATCATAAAGACCGCGCTCAAGCTGTTCGTGATATCGCAAAAAATTTAGGCAAGCACATCGCAATTTTAGCCGATTTACAAGGCCCTAAAATTCGTGTCTCTACTTTCAAAGAAGGTAAAGTGACTTTAGATGTTGGTGCTAAGTTTATCCTTGATGCAAAAATGGAAAAAGGCGAAGGCGATGTTAATGCCGTTGGTATCGATTATAAAGAATTGCCACAAGATGTATCACCAGGTGACCTACTTTTATTAAACGATGGTTTAATTCAATTAACAGTAGAAAGTGTTGAAGGCCACCTAGTGCATACTTCGGTTACCGTTGGCGGTGTTTTATCTAACAATAAAGGTATCAACCGTTTAGGTGGTGGTTTAACAGCCCCTGCATTTACTGAAAAAGATAAAGAAGATTTACTTACAGCCGCTGAAATCGATGTTGATTACATCGCCGTATCATTCCCACGCAGTGGTGATGACATGCGTTATGTGCGATCACTTGCTGAAGCTGCGGGTTCTAAAGCACAATTACTTGCTAAAATTGAACGTGCTGAAGCTGTTGAAACTGTTGAAGCCGTTGATGACATAGTACTTGCTTCAGATGCAGTCATGGTTGCACGTGGTGATTTAGGGGTTGAAATTGGTGATGCTGCGCTTATGGGTAAGCAAAAGCTGATTATACGTCGTGCCCGTTCGTTAAACCGTACCGTTGTTACAGCAACACAAATGATGGAATCAATGATTGATAATCCAATGCCAACGCGTGCTGAGGTTATGGATGTTGCAAACGCGGTACTTGATGGCACTGATGCGGTAATGCTTTCAGCTGAAACTGCTGCCGGTGATTACCCTGAAGAAACTGTTGCAACTATGGCACGTGTTTGTTTAGGTGCTGAGTCACAAAAAGAAACACACGTATCAAAACACCGTTTAGACAGCCGTTTTTCTTCAAATGCTGAATCAATCGCATTATCTGCAATGTACGCTGCTAATCACTTAGATTCAGTAAAAGCTATCGTAACATTAACAGAATCTGGCAGCACAGCTAAGCTTATGTCACGTATTAGTTCTGGCTTGCCAATCTTCTCACTGTCTCGTCATGCAAGCACATTAGGACAAACAGCACTGTACCGTGGTGTTTACCCTGTGTTTTTTGATTCAACACAATGTGAAAAAGATAACATGGTAAAAGATGCACTTAATACCTTAGTTGAAGCTGGTTCACTTAAATCTGGTGACACAGTAATCATAACTCATGGTGATGCAATGGAAACTGTAGGTGCAACTAACACCATGAAAATAGTAACAGTGGCTTAATTAGCCACTTCAACTATTAGTTCAAGTATAAAAACGCGAGCACATAAATGCTCGCGTTTTTTATTAACTAAGAATCGCGCTATAAACTAACTTGCTTTGAGTAATACTAACTTGCTAATGCAGCTTTTACTTTATCACGATAACTTCGGCTCACTTTTAGCTCTTGCCCGTTATCTAACACTAACAAGTACTCACCACTTACTTGAGTCACCAATTTACTGATCTGCTTTGTATTAACAATAGCGCTGCGGTGAACCCGCACAAATAATTGTGGATCTAACTCTTGCTCTAACTCTTTCATGGTCTTACGTAGTATGTGAGTCTGGCCATCTTGGCAGTGCAAACACATATAATCACCCGCCGCATCAACCCATTGAATAGTCGCTACAGGAACACGAATAATTTCACCCTGCTCTTTTACAGCTAATGATTCTGGGTAACGTTTATCTGACAAGGTATCGCCAGTTGCTAATTTCTTTAAAATTTCTTCGCAATTGTTACCGGTTATTCCCGCTACAAAACTCGCTAATTTCTTTTTATGGGCGTTGTCTTGCTGCGTTTTTAAGTAGGTATGCACTTTTTCTACCGCCTGTTTTAGTCTGTTGTCATCGACTGGTTTAAGAATATAATCTAAAGCATGTATTTCAAATGCTTTGACCGCGAACTGATCAAATGCCGTAACGAATACAATAGCAGGTAATGCTCTAACGCTTTCACTGAGTGCGCGTGCAACCTCAAAACCATTCATACCTGGCATTTGAATATCTAAAAAAACTAAATCTATTTGCCCTGCTTGGCATTCGTCAATGGCTTCTTGGCCTGTACTGCACAGCTTAACGACTTCTATATCGTCAAACTCTTCAAGCCTTACCGCTAAACCTCTACGGGCTAACGGTTCATCATCGACAATCAGGGTTTTAATCTTGCTCATTTCTTAACAGCCTTTTCAAACGGAACGCGCAGATTCACTTTTAATCCACTTGGCGTATTGTGTGATAACACAAACGAATAGTTATTCTCATACAAGGTTTTCAAACGGTCTTTGGTGTTTGCAACACCCACCCCCTGTGAATTAACCAGTTGACCATTGAGTAACTCAGTACCTGGTCCATTATCGCCTACTTCCAATAATAGTTCATTAGCAAAAACTTGTGCTTTGATGTCAATTTCGCCTCCCTCAGATAGGTGAGCAATGGCATATTTAATTGCATTTTCGATGATCGGTTGCAATATTAAACTTGGCACCAATGCATGCTTTGCCTCATCGCTAACATCTATATTTACTTTTAAACGCTCATCAAAGCGCACTCGCTCTATTTCAAGATACAGCATTAGCGCATGTAATTCTTGCTCAAGGGGTACTTTTTTAATCGGGTCGGTATTGAGTGTATAACGTAAAAAGTCACTCAATTTTGATACCATCAAGTTGGCATCTTTATTTTCTTTTACAAGTATAAGTGTTGATATAGCATTAAGCGTATTAAACAAAAAATGAGGGTTAAGTTGATAGCGCAGCATTTTCAGTTGTGCTTCATGAGCCATTGTGGTGGCTTTTAGCGCTTTTTGGCGTTCACTTTGTAATAACTGGTAGTATTTAATACCAAAATATAACCCGCTCCAACACAAAATGATGTAAACCGAATCAAGCCCTTGTTGGAAATAATAAAACCACTCATTGGGTCTATAGCCATGGCGGTATATTTCCCATAAGTTAAACTTTTGCACAACCGCCCACAATGTACCGGTAACGTATGATGCACTAAATACCACTAACATCAGTATCCAAGGCGATGCATTCCATGCCTTGCGATACATATAACGAAGTGGCACAGTCATTAAACAACCCGCGTACGCATTTAGCACAATAACAAAAACGTATATATCGCGCATTTCAAATACTTTGGAGCCAATGTAATTTACCAGCGCATAACCAATCCAACCGGCTACTTGTAATACCCAGAAAAAACGTTGACGGTTATCGACTAATGATTGCCAATTCAAAATTTATCTTTACCTCAATTATTTGTAATTATTATATCGGTTTAGCAAGGTGATAATCACTACTTCTTGTCTTGCTTTTCAAGAGGCTTACCGCAAAAATATTTTCTTACAGGCACAAAAAAAGGAGCCTCAGGCTCCTTTTCAATACTTATATGTAAAAGCTTAAGCTGCCGCTAGGCCTTCTTTTGCTTTTGCAACAAGCGCTGCGAATGCAACTTGGTCATAAACAGCGATATCTGCAAGGATCTTACGATCGATTTCTACAGAAGTCTTTTTAAGACCATTGATAAAACGGCTGTAAGACAGACCATTTTGACGTGAAGCAGCATTGATACGTGCAATCCATAATTGACGGAAAGTACGTTTCTTAGCACGACGGTCACGGTAAGCGTATTGACCCGCTTTTGTAACAGCCTGGAAAGCTACGCGGTAAACACGTGAACGTGCTCCGTAGTAACCTTTTGCTTGTTTTAAAACTTTTTTGTGACGTGCACGTGCGACAACGCCGCGTTTAACTCTTGCCATTTCTAAAAACCCCTATTAAGCGAATGGTAACATACGTGAAACTAGACCATGGTCATTTTTATGAACCATCATCTTAGGACGTAGGTGTAACTTACGCTTAGAAGTTTTCTTAGTCAGAATGTGACGAAGATGCGCTTGTTTACGCTTGAAACCGCCAGAAGCAGTTTTCTTGAAACGCTTAGCAGCGCCTCTGTGACTTTTTAGCTTATAAGCCATTGCAATAACTCCAAATGTATTGCTTTAAAATTAGTAAGCAGGCGTGAGATATATTGCTATAGCTCCACTTTTAGGCCTAACTTACTGCCATATTCCGGTGAAAACTCAACATGAATGCCGCAGTTTTACTTTAAAACCGGTTAACTCAGGTGAATACTTACATATTACTTGGTGACCTGAGCTAAATTCGGTGCGTATCTTAGCTCGTTTATTACTTTTTAGCAATAGGAGACATCATCATAACCATTTGACGTCCCTCAACACGATTTGGGAAAGACTCAACTTGTGCAAGTTCTTCTAAATCAGCTTTAATACGGTTTAGTAGTTCGATACCAATTTCTTGGTGCGCCATTTCACGGCCACGGAAACGAATAGTGATTTTAGCTTTATCACCCGCTTCTAAGAACTTACGTAAGTTACGAAGCTTAACCTGATAATCACCCTCATCCGTACCTGGACGGAATTTGATTTCTTTTATCTGGATTTGCTTTTGTTTCTTCTTCTGTTCTTTTAGTTCTTTGCTTTTTTCAAAGATGAACTTACCGTAATCCATGACCTTACACACAGGCGGCTCAGCATTTGGGCTGATCTCTACTAGATCAACACCTGCTTCATCAGCCATAGCTTGCGCATCTCTTAATGTTTGAATGCCAGCTTGCTCGCCGTCGATGTCGATTAAACGAACTTCTTTAGCTGTAATTTCATCGTTGATACGATTTTTTTGAGCTGTTTGTTGCCCTTTCTTGCCGCCTCTAATGGTACGTTCCTCCAAGAATATCAAATAATAAGTGTGCAGTTTGCAGTTGTGTTAATGCCCTGCACACCGGATTTTTATTGTCGATGTTTAATTTCTTCGCTAATTTTAGCGACGAAGTCATCAACATTAAATTTGCCCAGGTCTTCACCTGTGCGAGTACGTACTGCCACTTCTTGTTGTTCAACTTCTTTATCGCCAACAACAAGTAAGTAAGGAATACGTTTTAATGTATGTTCTCGGATTTTAAAGCCAATCTTCTCATTTCTCAAGTCAGCAGCGGCTCTAATTCCAAGTTTATTTAATTTTTGTACAATTTCGTGCACATAATCCGCTTGTTTATCGGTGATATTCATAATCACCACTTGCTTAGGCGCAAGCCACGTTGGGAATAAACCTGCATATTCTTCAGTCAAAATACCAATAAAGCGTTCAATTGACCCTAAAATAGCACGGTGAATCATTACCGGTGTACGACGTTCGTTGTTTTCAGCAACATAGGTAGCACCTAAACGACCCGGTAATGCAAAATCTAGTTGCACTGTACCACACTGCCACGCTCTGTCTAAGCAATCGTACAAAGTAAATTCAATTTTCGGACCGTAGAAGGCACCTTCACCCGGTAAATAATCAAATTCAATGTCATTTGCTTTAAGTGCATCAGCCAGCGCTTGCTCGGCTTTATCCCAAATTTCGTCTTCGCCGATACGCTTTTCAGGGCGAGTCGAAAGCTTAACAACTATTTTTTCAAAGCCAAACGTTTCGTACGTGTCATAAACCATTTTGATACATGATGATACTTCATCCATCACTTGGTCTTCTGTACAGAAAACGTGGGCATCATCTTGAGTAAAGCCACGTACACGCATTAGTCCGTGTAATGCACCTGACGGTTCATTACGGTGACAACAACCAAACTCTGCCATACGCAGTGGTAAGTCGCGGTAAGATTTTAAACCTTGATTAAAAATCTGCACATGACCTGGGCAGTTCATTGGCTTGATTGCATACTCACGCTTTTCAGACTCAGTGGTAAACATCGCATCTGAATATTTATCCCAGTGACCTGATTTTTCCCATAACGAGCGGTCCATCATCATTGGACCTTTTACTTCTTCGTACTGGTACTCACGTAGTTTTTCACGTACAAACTCTTCAAGCTCACGGTAAATGCTCCAACCATCGTTGTGCCAAAATACCATGCCTGGCGCTTCTTCTTGCCAGTGCCATAAATCAAGTGCTTTACCAATACGACGGTGATCACGTTTTTCAGCTTCTTCTAAGCGTTTTAAATATGCTTTGAGTTGTTTTTTATCGCCCCAAGCGGTGCCATAAATACGTTGTAGCATTTTGTTTTCTGAATCACCACGCCAATAAGCACCTGCCACTTTCATAATTTTGAAGTGTTGGCAGAATTTCATATTTGGTACGTGTGGGCCACGGCACATATCAACATATTCTTCATGATGATACAGGCCTGGGCGGTCATCTTTGGCGATATTCTCGTCTAAGATTTCAATTTTGTATGTTTCGCCGCGCGCTTCAAATGCATCGCGCGCTTCTTGCCAGCTGACGGTTTTTTTCACTACGTCGTAGTTTGTTTTAGCAAGTTGTAACATGCGCTTTTCAATGGCATCTAAGTCTTCTTGACTTAGTGAGTGTTCCATATCGATATCATAGTAAAAACCATTATCGATTGTTGGGCCAATTGCCATTTTTGCTTCAGGGAATAACTGTTTAACAGCATGACCTATTAAGTGAGCACATGAGTGACGAATGATCTCTAACCCATCATCGTCTTTAGCGGTGATTATTTCTAAGCGTGAATCTTCAGAAATTAAATCGCATGCATCAACACGGTCGCCATTAACACGACCAGCAATGGTCGCTTTTGCAAGGCCTGGGCCGATATCATTTGCTACATCAAGAGTACTAACTGGGTTTTCAAAACTACGCTGACTGCCGTCAGGGAGGGTAATAACTGGCATTATAAATCCTTTGTACAGTGGTGACGCCTACAATGCATCACATGTATTTAAATAAATTAAAAATAAGTAACTCCACAACGCTTTTACGAATAAGCATTGTTATCGTTAACCATTTACGGTTAATGCACCTGTTGAGTCTTGCTAAGTGCAGCACTATTGTCGCGCCTGAAACAGTGAAATACAAGTATTTACAGCGACAAATTGACAAATAAGCCGCGCATTTCATACTTAGACTAATTTTTGCTGTGAGAAATCATTATGAGTCGCCGAAAATCCTTACGTATCGCAAGCCTCAATTTACTAAACTTTACAGCCCCGCCCTATTCTTTTTACCAATTACATGAACGCTATAACGCAACACAATGGCGGCAAAAGCAAACGTTTATAAGTGATTTTTTAAGTAACAGTCAGGCTGATATTGTGGCTTTTCAAGAAGTATTCAGTATTAAACCCTTGGAAACTTTATGCAAAGAGCACGGCTTTGATTATTTTACCACCGTAGCCACACCTCAAAGCGATAACCTTTACCCACAAGTATTATTTAATCCTGTAGTCGCTATTGCAGCAAAGTTCCCAATGCTACAGTGCCAAGCTCTTAGCCCTTGTCCTGAGCTGCTGGAATACCTTAATAATCAAAATGAATTTAAATTTAATCGCACACCCATTAAGTGCTATGTTGAACTAGAAGGACTTGGAAAAGTGTACTTTTATGTGGTGCACTTTAAATCACAACGGGTTAATTCCATGGCCCATATGTTAAACATCCACAACCAAGATGACCCTCTACTCAATTTATTACAGCAAACAGTGGGTATGATGCAATCGCAAATTTCTCGCTCACTAGAGGCATCAATTATCTATTACGATGCTCTTAAAACCCAACGAGAACAAAACTGTGCAACAATCGTTATTGGTGACTTTAATGACTCTATAGATAGCCCTGCTCTATCATTTATGACACAAGGCTTTCATCCTATCAGTTGCGAGCCATGTAAAGAGTTAGCACAACCGGTTGTAGGCTTAACTGATGCGTTTAATTTAAGTGAGCAGCATCGGCAAAACAAAACCCGAGCACCGAGCCACTATTATCGTGGCAGAGCAAACGTACTTGATTACATTCTGTTATCTGGTCACTTTAATACCCACTGTGCGTTATCAAATATAACTTCATTAAACTATTTAAGTTTTAACGACCACTTAAAACCAGATCAAATAGCAGAAGATATTTGCTCAAGCGACCACGGTGGAATTGGCATAGAAATCATTTATTAAATGCACTGCTTT
Organism: Pseudoalteromonas mucoides; assembly: GCF_049257175.1. NCBI lineage: Bacteria > Pseudomonadati > Pseudomonadota > Gammaproteobacteria > Alteromonadales > Pseudoalteromonadaceae > Pseudoalteromonas > Pseudoalteromonas mucoides. Next base: position 6,802 of record NZ_JBMMUC010000018.1, on the reverse strand, counting down.
TAATAAAGTTAATTGATATAATGACAGTAACTAGATTTTTAGAGAAAAACTAATGAGAACATGCGGTGTAGAAATAACAGGTAGCGACGTACTCCTGTGTATTTTAAGTAAAGACAACGACGTATTTGATATTCGTGATGTACGCCAAACACGCTTTACCCTTGGTAACGGCAATGACACAGAGATCATGCGTAAATTTCAATTTGATTTTGCTAAATTAATGCAAGATTACCAAATTGATTCTGTCGCCATTCGTGAGCGCCAGCCTAAAGGTAAATTCGCAGGTAGTGCGAAAGGCTTCAAAATGGAAACTGCAATCCAGCTAATTGAAAACCTTGACGTTCAAGTTTTTAGCCCGACCACAATTAAAGAGCAGCTAAAACGTAACCCTGTGCCTATTGATTTTGAAGATACTGGCCTAAAAAAATACCAAGAAAATGCATTTATTAACGCCTATGTTTATATTATGCGTAAAACATACCGTAGTGATGATGTATAAAAAATAGCTAAATCTTTTTTACAATCTATCCATTAAAACGCGAGAGAATAAGCCACTTACAGAGTGTTTTGTTCCTCGCGTTTTTTATTTTTAACAAATAATAATTGAGACATTGGTCTTAATCGACTTTTATTTGTCGACAATTTGTGCTTTTCTAACATTGTACACTCTCACACAATGACATGGAGCACACACATGCAAGTAAGTAAAGTCGCCACTGAATCTGGCTCAGTTACACAGAATAGTTTACCGTTACAGCATAGCTACTATAAAGGATCACAGTCGTCTCCTTTAATTAATCAAACAATAGGTGACTACCTTGATCATATTGTCGACAATAACCCAAATCACCCAGCCATAGTTGTAAGCCATCAAAATGTTCGACTCAGCTATAAAGAATACCAACAGCAAATTAATCAGTTAGCACAAGGTTTACTGGCTTTAGGTGTGAAACCTGGTGACAGAGTTGGTATTTGGTCTCCTAACAACCTTGAGTGGTCTTTAACCCAATTTGCTACAGCGAAAATTGGCGCAATCATGGTGTGCATCAATCCAGCATTTCGACCAAACGAACTACAATATGCGCTCAATACTGTCGAGTGTTCAACGCTTATTACGGCGTCCAGTTTTAAAGCAAGCAATTACCTTGCAATGCTTAACGAACTCATCCCTGAGCTTGAAAACACCGACGCCGGAAAAACAAATAGCCATAACCTGCCTCATCTTAAAAATATAATCCGTATTGGCAACGAGTCAGCTCCGGGTATGTTCAGTTTTGCAGATGTCTTATCAATGCCGACCTCTGCGCATAAATATGAACTAGACGCTATTGCAGCAACTCTTAATGCTGATCAGGATATCAATATCCAATTTACATCAGGCACAACAGGTAATCCTAAAGGGGCCACGCTTACGCACAAGAATATTCTTAACAATGGTTTTTTAATGGCCGAGGCGATGAAGCTAACAGCAAAAGACAAGCTTTGTATTCCAGTGCCTTTGTATCACTGCTTTGGTATGGTATTGGGTAATTTAGTTTGTATTAGTAAAGGCGCCACCGCAGTCTTCCCAAGTGACTCATTTGATGCAAAAACCACACTCGATATTGTTGAAAAAGAACGCTGCACGGCACTGCATGGTGTGCCAACTATGTTTATTGCAGAACTTGAGCATAAAGACTTTGCTAATTACGACCTGTCTAGCTTACGCACTGGTGTTATGGCAGGGTCAACCTGCCCTGAGCAGGTCATGCGTAAAGTACACACATTAATGCATATGAAAGAGGTAGTGATTGGCTATGGGCAAACAGAATGCAGTCCTATAAACAATGTCACCGAAACAGACTCTCCGCTAGAAAAACAAGTAAGTACAGTAGGCCGTGCCTTAGCCCACACAGAAGTTAAAATTATTAATGAAGTCGGTGAAATTCAACAAATTGGTCTCCCTGGTGAAGTATGCAGTAGAGGCGCAGGAATTATGCGTTGCTACTGGAACGATGAAGAGAAAACAGCAGCGACTATTGATAATGAAGGCTGGTTACACTCTGGCGATCTAGGGGTCATGGATGAAGAAGGCTTTGTTACCATTGTAGGGCGAATTAAAGACATGATTATTCGCGGTGGTGAAAACATTTATCCGCGGGAAATCGAGGAAGTACTCTATACGTACCCAGGTATACAAGATGCCGCTATATTTGGCATTAGTGATGAAAAATATGGTGAAGAAGTCTGTGCTTGGATCCAACCAAGTGAAAGCGCTGTGCTAAATGAGGAGGCTATTCGTTTATTTTTAAAAGATAAACTCGCTTACTTCAAAATCCCAAAACATATCCGGTTTGTTGATGAGTATCCTATGACAGTAACCGGGAAGCTACAAAAGTTTAAAATGCGTGAGCAAATGCAACAAGATATCAAAGAAGCTGCTTTTTCTTAAGAATCCCCCTGCTAAATTAGGCATTAGGGTCATATAATTATTTCAGCCTTTTAAGCATTATTATAGAGGAGCTTTAATTAGCTCCTTAAATTTTTATATTCGACACACCGAAACTCTATTGGCCGCATTAAACTTATAAATAACGATATATCTCAGTCTAATAAAGTCACTATGCTGGTAATTACTATTTCATCCATTAAATGTTAAAACCAAGTACAAAAAGTATCACGCCCATGTATATTGCTATTGCACAGATAGCTTCTGTAAAGATCTCGCGAGCACATAAATCAAGGGTACCTTCAAATACACCAGTAAGAACCTTACCAAGACCACCAGTGAGGCGGTAATTATTTAAATCCACATTACCATTGTCATCACTGAGCAAACGTAAATAACCAAACAGAATACTAAGGCATGCTAAAACAAGAATAACTAACCTGAATGTTTCCATAAACTGACCACCAACAAATGATAACTAGCTAGTAATACCTAAGTTATAGTCTATTAAAGCAAATATTCATTCTATCACTAAGTTTTTAGGTACGAATTAATTTAGCTGTTAAATGAGCCTGCTCCACAGGTCTTAATAGCGAAGCGCCAAGTATCATCGTCGACTTGCTGAAAGCCAATTTTAGTTAACAACTGTATAGATTTGCAGTTAGCAGCTGCGACTCGAGCAAAAATTGTCGCAATAGGGTTTTCCAACCAATTCGTGTAACCCTGCTTATTGATCAGGTTAATTAAAACCTCATACATATAGCCTTGATTCCAATATTGGTGAGATAATTCAAAACCTAACCAAGCTTGCGCATCATTTATATCGTAAAAACCAACACTGCCCATGAGGCAATCATCTAAATTATTTGAAATAGCTAAACGCAAGCCTGCTTGATTGTAATAACTTGATAAGTCATTTTGGATCATTTGCTTAACCTCCTCTCTGCTAAGAGGCAACGCGTAATCGTTATATTGTGCGACTTGGGGTTGCGTTAAAATAGCTAAAAGTGCTGGAGCATGTTTATGGGCAACTAAACTAAGAGAGACTCGTTCTAAAAGTACAGGGTTTTGCATAGTAAAAAGGGTTAATAAACTTTATCAAAGCTAATTATTACCTTAAGATAGCCAACTAACAAGTATTAAGGTAGCTGCCATGACTGAAGAATTTAAAGTTATACAACCAACAACAACTGTATACTGCCCAAAAAGAGGTGAAGGCTGGACACTAACAGGCATTACCAGTATCGACGAATTCACTTCGGTGATGTTTGACGGTGTACGTTACACCCTCCCCGCAAGAGAAATTATTGAAGAACTGTTACCAAACCAAGCAGCAAGAGCTGACGACAACACTTCTAATTAGTTCACTGAGCACTTGCTGATGCATTTGCTAGACTATTAAAGAGTGTGTAAAAAAGATTAAAGTAGCAGTTTAGAATTACTCGATAAGCTGCCTTCGCCACTTTATTTAAAGTGTTTATCAGTTTGCAGCTATACAATTATATATAATCCCCCCTGCTTTCTACACGCTAGTAGCAATGGTAGCAATAACCAAAGTCAATATAATAGACCGCTTAGTAATTTTACTCATTTTTATACTCCAATATGTGTTTTGGATACACAACCAATACTGTTGGTTAGTAATCAGCGAACAAATTCCTTTCCTTTTGTTTAAAGGTAAATTGTGCTTTTATTAATGCCCTAAACCGTGTTTATACACATCGCTAATTTAAAAAAGTAAAAACAATGACAACAAACAACAACAGCGTAGTAATTGTAAGTGCGGTACGAACCGCCATCGGTAGCTTTGGCGGCAGTCTTAAAAATTTCACGCCTGCTGAACTAGGCACGCTATGCGCAAAAGAAGCCATAACCAGATCTAAACTCTCACCAGATCAAATTGGTGCTTGTATTGTTGGTAAAGTGATTCACAATGGGCCAAAGGACGCGTATCTCTCAAGAGTTATAGGCTTAGATGCAGGGCTACCAATTAGCAGCCATGCAGTTACGCTAAATCGCTTATGTGGCTCTGGCTTGGAGGCTATAATACAAGCTGCGCAGCAAATTCAATTGGGAGATGTAGATGCTGCTTTAGCAGGTGGTGCAGAAAGCATGAGTAGCTCAAGTTTTACCCTGACCAGCAATCGCTGGGGGCAAAAAATGGGTGACAGTATAATGATTGATGAGCTCACAACCACATTACAAGACCCTGGGATAACAACCCAATGGGCATAACCGCTGAAAACATTGCCGATAGATACACCATAACGCGTGAACAACAGGACGAGTATGCCGCACAAAGCCATCATAAAGCCGCTAAAGCCATTAGCGCAGGCCACTTTGAAGAGCAAATTGTGCCTGTAGAAATAAAAACACGTAAAGGCACACACATTTTTGATACCGACGAGCACGTACGCGCCGATACCTCAAGTGAAAAGCTTGCCACACTAAAACCGTATTTCAAACACGATGGTACAGTGACTGCCGCTACCTCATCAGGCATCAATGATGGCGCAGCCATGTTAGTACTTATGTCAGAGCAAAAAGCCATTCAACAAGGTTTAAAGCCACTTGGGCGTTTAATTGGTTATGCCCGAGCAGGCGTTAATCCTACTTTGATGGGTATCGGCCCTATTCCTGCGGTACAACAACTCATGGCAAAAGCAGGCTTAACCATTGAGCAAATGGATGTCATTGAATCAAACGAAGCCTTTGCAGCACAAGCGCTTTGCGTGGCTAACGAGCTTAATTTTCCTGCTGATAAAGTAAACCCAAATGGCGGCGCAATTGCACTTGGCCACCCAGTTGGGGCAACCGGCGCAATATTATCTACCAAATGCCTGTACGAGCTTAAACGTATTAATGGTAAATATGGGTTAGTCACTATGTGTATTGGCGGGGGCCAAGGCATAGCTGCTATTTTTGAAGCGCTATAAATAATTAGCCAATTAAAACTTCATTATTGTGTCACTTTTGAGCCAACAGCGTGAAATGATGGCTCATAAAGTCGTCGCTTTAATTTGAAGTCTAGGTTTGGCTCTGCAGTTTATCTATTGAGCATATTCACACGTAAATTGGACCAGCTCTGGTAAGTACCAACAGAATATAACATACCGATAAATAAGCATATTGATGAACTGACTAGCCAAAAAACAATGCTATTTTCGGGGAACATAGGCATTAATATAATAAATGAAACACCACGTAAAATATAAATAGAGGAGATAAGAACTAAAGCGGTTCTAACAAGTGGAAGTTTACTGATAACCCTTGCGCCAGATAACCCGTAAACAGACCAAATAAAAAGGATTAAAACTAATACGGATGTAACGATGGCTGGATATGATTCACCTGCTTCCGCCATTTTAGCCATTTGCTCACCCGCACCAAAAAAACGATACCACTGCCCACCAAATATAATGCAACCTAAATGAGCTAAAGCAGCTATTGCACTAAATAAAGCGCCAAACATGAGTGGTTTATTAATATTTGAATCCATCAACATACGTCCTGTATATGCCTAACGAGCCTGTAAAATAACTCGTTTTTAATTTGTTTTTATTGATGCATTAACCATAGCCGAGTTCCTATTTTGATTCAATCGGTTACTTCTGTTTTACATAAAATATCAAAAGAGGATTTGCTGTTGTTTTAATGAACGTTTTGGAAAGTATTGCAGGTGTTTGATTGGCTTATTTGAGGTAATAAAGGCTACCTTTATTAATATATCGTTTTTTAACATATCAATATTTTCCTTCAAGTTCATTTACTGCTCATTCCCTTATTTTTGTGCAAAAAACCTTTAATTGTATTATGCACAAAGAGGTTAAGAGACGCAGCGCTTTAGAGTAATACAGATTCTAGACCAAAAAATTTACGCGACTGGGTATACTACTACCTAAGAGCCAAGACTTATCAGCTAACATTGGATTTAGATCACTGGATCCGCCGTAGGGTAAGAATGTGCTACTGGCGGCAATGGCGCTCTTTACAAAGGAATAACACGCACCAAAGTACGCAGTTTAATGAAATTGGGTGTTAGCGAACGACTCGCCATAGCCTGTGGTATCACTAGCAAGAGCCCTTGTCGAAGTTCAAAAACAAAAGCAATGAAACTACAATGACACCTAAAACTACAATGACACCCAATTTAAATTATTCAAATAGCACTACAAAATTAAAATTTAAATGCTGAATGTACGCACATATCACTTTGTGAAACTAGCTTATGTTTCAAAATAAGTAAATTTCGTTGTAAAACTTAAATAACAGACATGAAAATACCTGCGTTATGCAGTGAAAGTACTTCTTATGGGGATTTCGCTCTATCCGAATAACTTTTCACAGTTACTCATGTTTGTTCGCCGTTTGCGG